>JALUWC010000209.1 GCA_027019885.1 Geoglobus sp. | reverse complement strand
TGCAGAGAAGCTCGAGCCGGGATGGGTTGTGGAAAGGCAGTTAATGGATGGAGACATCGTTCTCTTCAACAGACAACCATCATTGCACAGAATGAGTATCATGGCCCACTACGTGAGAGTTCTGCCCTACAAGACATTCCGATTGAATCCCGCTGTCTGCCCCCCTTACAATGCTGACTTTGATGGTGATGAGATGAACATGCATGTCCCTCAGGGTCTTGAGGCTCAGGCTGAGGCAAAAATACTTATGGCTGTGCAGGAGCACATTCTCTCCCCGAGATTTGGTGGCCCAATCATAGGAGGAATTCATGATCACATTTCCGGCCTTTATCTGCTTACAAGAGGTGAGAAACTCTTCAGCAAAGCCGAGGTAATGGAAATTATAAAGCCATTGGATATCGTAAAGCTCCCTGAGCCAAAGCATGATGGAAAATGGAGCGGAAAGCAGATTTTCAGCATGATTCTTCCAGACATAACCATAGAATTCAAGGCAGAGATATGCCAGGGATGCAAGGAATGCAAGGGAGTTGAGTGTGAGAACGATGCATACGTTTACATAAGAAGCGGTGAGCTTGTTACCGGAACCATTGATGAGAAAGCTGTTGGAGCATTCAAGGGAATAATAATCGACGAAATAATAAGAAAGTACGGAAATGAAGAGACGAGGAAGTTCATTGACAACATGACAAAACTCGCAATCAAGGCAATAATGTACACCGGTTTCACAGTTGGAATTGATGACGTTGACATTCCAAGGGAGGCAAGAGAGCAGATCGAGCAGGTTATACTTGAGGCTGAAGAGAGGGCATGGAAGCTGATTGAGGCTTACAAACAGGGAAATCTCGAGCCGATGCCTGGAAGAAGCATTGAGGAAACTCTCGAGATGAAGATTATGCAGGAACTTGGAAGGGCAAGAGACATGGCAGGAAAGATTGCTGGAAAGTACCTTGGAATGGACAATGCAGCAGTTATAATGGCTGTCAGCGGTGCAAGGGGTTCAATGCTCAATCTAACGCAGATGGCAGCATGCATAGGCCAGCAGTCTGTGAGAGGAGAGAGGATAAGGAGGGGATACACCTACACTAACAGAACCCTCTCGCACTTCAAACCCGGAGATCTCGGGCCGGAGGCAAGAGGGTTTGTTAAAAGCAGCTACAAAGACGGTTTGAATCCAATAGAGTTCTTCTTTCATGCGGTTGGAGGAAGAGAAGGGCTTGTCGATACAGCAGTAAGAACATCCCAGTCTGGATACCTACAGAGAAGATTAATCAATGCTCTTCAGGATTTGAAGGTTGATTATGATGGAACTGTTAAGGAGCAGACGAGCGGATTGCTTGTTCAGTTCAGATACGGACAGGATGGCGTCGATCCTATGAAAAGCTACAGAGGGAAACCTGTTGATGTTGTCAGGATTGTCAAGGAGGTTGTTGGCAATGAGTGAGATGGGAGAAAAATACATCGAGCTTATGGAGAAATATCCGTTTCCTGAATACCTGAAAAAGAGCATTGCAGATGAACTTGAAAGAATTCATGCAGATGAGAAGACGGCAAAAAAGGTAATTGAGAGATGTCATGAAGCATATCTGCGAAATCTCGTTGAGCCCGGAGAGGCTGCTGGAATAATTGCCGCTCAATCCATTGGAGAACCTGGCACCCAGATGACGATGAGAACCTTTCATTACGCTGGTGTTGCTGAGATAAACGTTACTCTTGGTTTGCCAAGGCTCATTGAGATTCTCGATGTCAGAAAGAATCCATCAACACCCATGATGACGATCAAATTGCTCCCTGAGTATGCTAAGGACAGGGAGAAGGCAAGAGAGGTTGCAAACAGACTTGAGTCAACTTACATCACAGATGTTGCTGAAATAGTCACTGATCTAAGATATATGAGAGTTATAGTCAGACCGGATGAGAGGATTTTGGAAAGAAAGGGTCTTGACAGGGAAAAGCTCAGGAAGAAGATAGAAAAAAGTTTGAAAGTTGAAGTAGAAGAGCAGAATGGAGATTTTGTGATACACATCGAAGAGCCATCGTACAAGAAATTGATGGACACATTTGACAAGCTGAGAAGACTGATTGCATCGGGGATAAAAGAGATCAAAAGAGTCATCATAAGAAAGGAGGGTGATGAGTACGTTCTCTACACTGAAGGCTCAAACTTCAAGAGAGTTATAAAGGAGAAGGGTGTTGACTTTTCAAGGACGGTAACAAATAATATATATGAGATATATGAGGTGCTTGGGATTGAAGCTGCAAGAAATGCCGTCATCAATGAGGCGATATCCACGCTTGAGGAGCAGGGTCTTGAAGTTGACAGAAGGCACATAATGCTTGTGGCTGATGTGATGACCGCAGATGGGGAGTTAAAGCAGATTGGAAGACATGGAATTGCTGGAGAAAAGCAAAGCATTCTCGCAAGAGCAGCATTCGAGATGACCGTAAATAATCTGCTTGATGCAGCCGTCAAGGGAGAGTTTGACAGGCTGAATGGAATAACCGAGAACATAATTGTTGGTCAGCCCATAAAGCTCGGAACGGGAGATGTTGAGTTGAGAGTAAAGCTGTTTACGGAGGGAGATAAATGAAGGTAGATCTGAACAAGGCTCTAAGAAGAGCTATGAGAACCGGAGAGGTGTATATTGGCAGTAAAAGAACAATTAAAGCATTAAAGGATGGAAAAGCTAAAATGGTGATAGTATCCAAAAACTGCCCTGAAGAGGTTCTTGAAGTAATAGAGAGGTACGGTGTAAGAAAGATCACATACAACGGCACAAACATGGAGCTTGGGGCGATATGCGGAAAGCCATTCAGCGTTGCAGCACTTGCAATAGTGAATGAAGGCGAATCAGAGATTCTGAATGCTGAATGAAGGCTGAAATCTATTTCAAATATTTTTTGAGGGGATAGTATGGGAGTCAAGCTTTCCACTGAAAGTATAAGATACATTGCTCTTTTTGAGAGCCTTACGGGAGCAAACGTCAAGGACTGCTTAGTTTATGACGACAAGGTTGTCTTTCTTGTAAGAAAGGGTGATATGGGGGTTGCAATTGGAAAGGGCGGGATAAATGTTGAAAAAGCGAGAGAGATAATTGGAAAAAGGGTGGAAATTCTTGAGCACAGCGATGAACCTATGGAGTTCATTCAGAATCTCTTCAGACCTGTAAAGGTTAAAGTGAACATTGTTGAGAGAGAGGAGAAAAAAATAGCCTACGTTCAGGCTCCCGCTCAATACAAGGGGCTTGTTATCGGGAAGGGCGGAAAAAATATAAACAAAGTCAAGGAGCTTGTGAGAAGACATCACGATATCGAGGATGTAATAGTCAAATGAGGTGATAGAGAATGGGTAAAGGGTTATTTGCTGCAAGAAAGCTCATGGAAAACAGAAAGAAGTTCAGATGGAGTGACAAGAGATTTGTAAGGAGAGTGCTCGATCTGAAGGTAAAGGCTGATCCTCTCGAGGGTGCACCGCAGGCAAGAGGTATAGTGCTTGAAAAGCTTGGAATAGAGGCAAGACAGCCCAATTCGGCAATAAGAAAAGCAGTGAGGGTTCAGCTCATAAAGAACGGAAAGCAGGTTACTGCATTCACTCCTGGCGATGGTGCGATAAACTTCATTGACGAGCACGATGAGGTCATCATTGAGGGCATAGGCGGAAGAATGGGAAGGAGCATGGGAGACATTCCTGGAGTAAGATACAAGGTTGTTAAGGTAAACAACACAAGTCTGAAAGAGCTCTGGAAGGGCAAGAAGGAGAAAAGACTGAGGTGATCCAATGAAATACGGGCCTACAAAGGAGGACTTGCTTGTCTTTGGAAAGTACGATGCAAGTGAGGTGGAGATCAGCGATCCAGCGTTGAGAAATTACATCAACCTGAATCCGAGAGTTGTCCCCCACACCCATGGAAGGCACGTGAGAATACCATTTGGAAAGAGAAATGTGTTCATTGTTGAAAGACTGATAAACAAGGTGATGAGAAAAGAATACAACACAGGAAAGAAGATGCTTGCCTACAGCATTGTCAAGGAGGCTTTTGAGATAATAGAAAAGAAGACCAAGAAGAATCCGATTCAGGTTCTTGTTGATGCAATTGTCAATGCAGGGCCAAGGGAAGAGGTTGTAAGGCTCAAATATGGAGGTATTGCGGTTCCAAAATCTGTTGATACCTCAAGCTCAAGAAGAGTTGATATAGCCCTCAGAAACATTGCTGAAGGAGCAAGAAGAGCGGCTTTCAAATCAAAGAGAAATATAGCATCATGTCTTGCTGAGGAAATTATTGCTGCTGCAAATAATGAAAGCAGGAGTTTTGCTGTGTCAAAGAAGGAGGAAGTTGAAAGAGTCGCCAAGTCTGCAAGGTGAGGAGAGATGACAAGAGCGAAAAAAATGGTTGACAGAATAAAGGAGCTAATGCACCAGCCCGACAGAATAAGAAACATGGGAATTGTTGCTCACATAGACCATGGAAAAACAACGCTTTCAGATAATCTTCTGGCTGGGGCGGGAATGATCAGCGAGGAATTGGCTGGGAGACAGCTCTATCTTGATTTCGACTCCCAGGAGCAGGAGAGGGGTATAACAATCAACTCAGCCAGCGTTTCAATGGTTCACGAGTACAAGGGAGATGACTACCTGATCAACCTCATTGACACTCCAGGGCATGTGGACTTTGGAGGAGAAGTGACAAGGGCAATGAGAGCTGTTGATGGCGTCATTGTTGTTGTAGATGCCGTTGAGGGAATAATGCCTCAAACTGAGACAGTTTTAAGGCAGGCCTTAAAAGAGAATGTAAAGCCTGTCCTTTTTGTTAACAAGGTTGACAGGCTCATAAGGGAGCTTGAGGTCACACCAGAGGAGATGCAGAAGAGGTTTGTCAAGGTTATCTCTGATGTTAACAAGTTCATAAAAGCTGCAAATCCAAAGAAGTACGAGGAATGGAAGCTTGAGGTTGCTAACGGAAGCGTTGCTTTTGGCTCTGCTTTATACAACTGGGCTGTCAGCGTTCCATCAATGAAGGATACAGGGATCGGATTCAAGGAGGTTTATGATTATTTAAAAGCTGACAATTCAAAGGAGCTTGCAAAGAAGAGCCCGCTTTTCAAGGTTGTCCTTGACATGGTCATAAGGCACCTTCCTTCACCTACTGAAGCCCAGAAGAGGAGGATTTCAACAATCTGGAGAGGTAATCTCGAATCAGCGGTTGGCAAGGCGATGCTCAACTGCGATCCAAAGGGTCCGGTTGCCCTGATGATAACCAAAATAGTAACAGACCCTCATGCCGGAGAAATTGCTGTTGGAAGGCTTTTCAGCGGAACACTAAAAGCTGGAACAGAGCTTTACATTCTCGACAGAAAGGCAAAGAATAGAGCCCAGACCGTTGGACTTTTCATGGGGCCGAGAAGGGTTGAGGTTGAGGAGATTCCTGCAGGCAACATAGTTGCAATTGTAGGTTTGAAGGACGCTTCAGCAGGCTCCACATGCTCAACGGTTGAGGAGATGGAGCCATTTGAGAGCATAAAGCACTACAGCGAGCCCGTTGTTACGATGGCAATAGAGGCAAAGAACCCAAGAGATCTGCCAAAGCTTATTGAAGTGCTGAGAAAGCTCGCAAAGGAGGATCCAACCCTGCATGTAACACTGAATGAGGAGACAGGTGAGCATCTGATAAGCGGCATGGGTGAACTGCATCTTGAGGTCAAGGTTGAGAGAATTAGAAGGGATTTCGGTCTTGAAGTGAACACATCACCGCCAATTGTTGTTTTCAGAGAGACTGTCACAGAAACATCACCTTCTGTTGAAGGTAAGTCTCCAAACAAGCACAACAGATTCTACATAGTCGTCGAGCCCTGCCCGGAGGAGGTAATCAGAAGATTCAAGGAAGGCGATATTGACATGAGAATGGAGAAAAAGGAGAAGAGAAGACTTTTGCAGGAAGCAGGCTTGGCAGGAGATGAGGCTGCGGGAATTCAGGAGTACTTCGAGGGAAACATATTCGTAGATGTTACAAAGGGTATTCAGTATCTCAACGAAACAATGGAGCTCATTCTTGAGGGGTTCAGGGAGGCGATGCAGGCCGGGCCTGTTGCGAGAGAGCCTGTTCACGGGTTAAAGGTGAAGCTCGTGGACTGCAAATTGCATGAAGATGCTGTCCATAGAGGGCCAGCACAGGTAATTCCTGCTGTCAGGTCAGCGATATTTGCTGCAATGCTTCAGGCCAAGCCGGCACTTCTTGAACCAATACAGAAGGTTTACATCACAGTCCCGCAGGAGATGATGGGAGCTGTAACAAGGGAAATTCAGGGAAGAAGAGGGCAGATACAGGAGATCGAGTCAGAGGGGGATACCGTAACTGTAATTGCCAAAGCTCCCGTCAAGGAGATGTTCGGATTTGCTGGAGCGATAAGAGGAGCAACTTCAGGAAAGGCTATATGGAGTGTGGAGTTTGCTGGCTTTGAGATTGTCCCGCAGAGTCTGTTTGAGCAGTTTGTTATGGAAGTCAGACAGAGAAAGGGCCTGAAGCTTGAGATACCAAAGCCTGAAGATTTCGTGGGGTGAAAGTTTTATAAACCCTCTAATTTTCTAAGTCTGAGAAGGAGGTGGATAAATATGGCAAAAGAGAAGGAGCATATTAACGTCGCAATGATCGGACATGTGGACCACGGAAAGTCCACACTGATTGGAAGATTGCTGTACGATGCTGGAGAGATCCCGGAGCATATAATTGAGAAATACAGGAAAGAGGCTCAGGAGAAGGGTAAGGCTACTTTCGAGTTTGCATGGGTCATGGACAGGCTTAAGGAGGAGAGAGAAAGAGGTATCACAATTGATGTCGCTCACAGAAAGTTCAACACGCAGAAGTACGAGATCACAATCGTTGACTGTCCTGGTCATAGGGACTTCATCAAGAACATGATCACAGGCGCATCTCAGGCCGATGCTGCAATTCTTGTTGTTGACGTTGTTGACTGCGTGCAGGCTCAGACGAAGGAGCATGTATTTCTGGCAAGAACTCTCGGCATAAACCAGCTTATCGTTGCAATAAACAAGATGGACAGAGTGAACTACGATCAGAAGGAGTTTGAAAAGTGCAAGGATGCTGTTGTCAAGCTCATACAGCTTGTTGGCTACAGGCCAGATGAGACCCCAGTCATTCCCGTCTCAGCATACAACGGAGACAATGTCCTGAACAGAACAGATGTAACCTCATGGTACAATGGCCTGACAATATTCGAGGCTCTCGACTCGCTAAAGCCACCTGAGAAACTGACCGATAAGCCCCTCAGAATTCCAATTCAGGATGTATACTCGATCAGCGGTGTTGGAACAGTGCCTGTTGGAAGAGTAGAGAGCGGTGTGCTCAAAGTAGGCGACAAAATCATATTCAACCCTGCTGGCGTTTCAGGAGAGGTGAAGAGCATTGAGATGCATCACGAGGCAATCCCGCAGGCTGAGCCGGGAGACAACATAGGTTTCAACGTCAGAGGTGTCAGCAAGAACGACATAAGGAGGGGCGATGTAGCCGGACATCCCGATACACCACCAACAGTTGTGAGAGACTTCACAGCCCAGATTGTTGTTTTGCAGCATCCAACAGCAATAACCATCGGTTACACACCGGTTGTCCACGCCCATACAGCTCAGGTAGCATGCCAGTTCGTTGAACTCCAGAAGAAGATTGACCCAAGGACTGGACAGGTTAAAGAGGAGAATCCGCAGTTCCTGAAAACAGGAGATGCAGCAATTGTCAAGCTTCAGCCAACAAGACCCATGGTCATCGAGAAGGTCAAGGATATCCCACCAATGGGAAGGTTTGCTGTAAGAGACATGGGAATGACAGTTGCAGCTGGAATGGTTCTTGATTTGACAGAAAGAGGATAAATTTTTTAACCTCTTTTTTAAGGTGAATTTTTATGGCAATCAAAGGCTACAGAGCAAGAATCAGGCTTTCTGGGTTAAATCCGCAGGATCTTGACAGGATCTGCAATCAGATAAAAGAGATTGCCTTAAAAACAGGGGTTGAAATCAGCGGTCCGATACCTCTGCCAACAAAGAGACTTGTTGTTCCGACAAGGAAGAGCCCGGATGGAGAAGGCAGTGAAACGTGGGACCACTGGGAAATGAGGATCCACAAGAGACTTATTGACATAGCAGCGGATGAGAGAGCTTTAAGACAGATAATGAGAATTCAGGTGCCAAAGGATGTTAACATTGAAATAGTTCTCGAAAGCTAATTTTTATGGAATTTAAAATCACATTTCTCGGCACATCTGGCACTGTGCCCACTACTGAAAGGAATCCCTCCTCAATTTTCATTTCCCTTGGTGGAGAAAGAATACTGCTTGATTGCGGGGAGGGGACTCAAAGGCAGATGATGAAGGCAAAAACGGGGTTTGGGATAAGTTCAATTTTTATCACCCACATGCACACAGATCACTTCATCGGTCTTTTTGGGTTGATTGAATCCATGTCCCTCAATGGGAGGGAGAGAGCATTACATATTTACTGTCCTGAGGCTGAATTTCTGAAAATGCTTTTCAGAAGCTTCGGCTATGAGAATCTCGATTTCAAAATTCACGTCCACAGCATGATGGATGGAGATCGTGTCAGATTCAGAAATTTTGAGGTGATTGCATTCGAAACCGATCACATTGTAAAAAGTGTTGGGTATGCTGTTGTTGAGGATTCAAGATACAGATTCTCACCGGAAAAAGCTAAAAGCCTTGGAATTCCCCCGGGACCGCTATACAAGAAACTTGCAGACGGGGAGAGTGTTGTGATTAATGGCAAGGTTGTAGAACCAAGAGATGTGACAGAGAGTATTGTGAAGGGGAGAAAGCTCATTTACACCGGAGATACGAGACCACTTAGAAAAGTGGTGGAACTGGCAAGAGAGGCAGATATCCTGATCCACGATTCCTCCTTTACTTCAGAGATACAGGAGTGGGCTGAAAAAACAAAGCATTCCACAGCCCTCGAGGCTGCAGAAGTGGCAGGCGAGGCAAATGCGAGAATGCTGATACTGACCCACATAAGTGCAAGATATTCGAAAGATGTATCTCCCCTGCTGAACGAGGCAAAAAGAGTTTTTGAGAATGTGGTTGTAGCTGAGGACTTCCTGGAGCTGAGCTTAGACAGGAATTATTCCAGAAAGAAATAGCTCTATCTGAAGCAGAAATCCCGAAGCTGAAAGCAAAACATAGATCAGGATTATGTATCCCGAAATCCTTCTGATTCTCTCTCCAAATTCCGATATGGATTTTTTTCTTTCCGAAATTTTCAAAATAATCCCGATAGATGTTGCTATACCGAGACCAAAGAAGAACATGGACACTGCTCCTCCAGTGCTCGTTGAACTCATCGCATTGTAAGCGAGAAGAGCCCCAACAATCGGGCCTATGCATGGAACCCACACAATTCCAAGAAAAAAACCAAAAACAAAACTGTCTCCCGGTATTTTCATCTTACCCACAATCCCTGAGGTAAAAGCTGAGTATCTTTCAAAGAGTTTATCAGAGACTAACACAGCCCCAAACAGTATCAGGCCTGCATATGCAAGAAAATTGAGATAGTTTCCCTTTGGAGCGCTCCCAGCGATTGCTCCGAGGGAAGTGAACATCAGTATCATCCCCAGAACTATGAGAAAACCTCTCCTCCAGTTACCCATTGAACCAGCAAATATGACAGGGATGAGAGGGAGAACACATGGAGATACGATTGCTATAATCCCGGCCAGATAAGAGAGAAGTAACTGGAATATCATTTCTTGATCCTTAGCTGAGATTTTATAAACCTGTCGAGCTCATCAGGAACGATCAGATCATCCTTCACGATCTTGATCTCCCCAACCTCCTTTTCCACATAACTCGATGCTCTCACAACCCGGATGAATCTCTTTACATCCTCCCAGTCGAACACCCTTTCAAGTTCAACGATGTTGTTGAAAACCAGACTTATTGATGTCTCGGTATGTATGTCATGAGCATTCTTTACAAGGGTAAATATTCCTGATCCGCTGTCCGAGGTCATCCTCACCACAATGTTTCTCAGAAAGTGTATGACCTTCTGAGGGGTGTGGTAGAGGAGGAGTCCCGATATTGAGTCAAAGGATATGAAATAGTTCCGTTTAAGGCTGTCAAGAGCTTTTCCTATTGCAATGCTAACCTCATTCAAGTTCAGAGGATTGTTCACGATGATATCTCTTGACGTAATGTTTATTTTCTGATCCCAGGTATGGGTGTCAACAACCCACATTTCGCCTTTAAATCCCTGAATCTTCTCCCTCACGTTTGGTGCGCTCTCTGTTGTTGAAATCCACAGAACTTTATCAAAACTTCTGAGATACTTGAGGATAAGTCTTGTCTTCCCTGTTCCGGGTGAACCAATTAGCAAGAGTGAGCCCATTCTATCACCAATTAAGATCTCCATTTAAAAAATTTTTTCCATTTTAATCTCCATTCTCATCTAATTTTTTTGTAAATTCCTCAAGCCTTGAAAGCATCTCGATTATGTTTTCAGTGCTCGTCGCATAGCTCAGCCTCACCCAGCTGTTATAGCTTTTTCCAAATCCTGAGCCCGGAGTAACTGCAACATTGTGCTCTTCGAGAAACCTCCTTGAAAACTCATCTCCGTCCATTTCTGTGTTCATGAAAATGTAGAATGCTCCATCAGGAGGTGCGAATTCGAAACCAAGCTCCTTCAAACCTTTAGCAAGTATGTCTCTTCTTCTCCTGAACTCCCGGACCATCTCACCAACAAAGCTCTGATCTCCTCTCAAGGCAGATATTCCAGCATACTGAACGAACGTTGTTGGAGAGCTTATTGAATGGGACTGGATCTTTCTCATCTTTGCAATTATGTCCTTTTCAGCAATCGCATACCCAAGCCTCCAACCTGTCATGGCGTAGGTTTTTGAGAACGCATTTATTGTTATGGTTCTCTCAAACATCCCATCAAATGATGCGATGCTGTAATGCTTTCCATCAAAAATTATCTTCTCATACACCTCATCTGCCATGATGAAAAGATTGTGATCTGCTGCAAGATCACACACCTTTTTCATGAGCTCTTCTGTATAGACAACACCTATTGGATTGTTCGGAGAGTTGACAACAATCATTTTTGTTCTGCTGGTTATATGCTCCTCGATCTCTGCATCTCTAAAATCAGTGCTGTGTTTAACAAAAACAGGCTTTCCTCCTGCAAGAAGGACTGAGGCCTCATAACTCACCCATGCTGGCTCAAGCAGTATTACCTCCTCCCCTTTTTCAATAAGTACCTGCATAGCCTCATAAATCGCATACTTGGCTCCTGCAGTCACGATAACATTGTCTGGCTCAGCAGGAATGTTGTTTTCAGATCTTGCCTTATCTGCAATCGCCTCTCTCAGCTCAGGGATCCCCTGAGCTGGAGCATAAAATGTTTTTCCATCCCTCAGTGCCTGACATGCAGATTCAACTATATGCTCTGGAGTTGTAAAGTCAGGCTCTCCAAGACCCATATCAATTACATTT
>JALUWC010000208.1 GCA_027019885.1 Geoglobus sp. | reverse complement strand
AAGTCATGAACATTGTAAATGCAAACCCAGCAGGGCCGGCAATTGGTGTGTAGAGACTGAGACCGTCGGCTAAAAGCGTTAAACCTGCATCTCTTATTTTTCTCCAGCCCTCCTCCGTCTTGCACGCCTTTATGTCCTTGATTCCATCATAAACGGAAAAGCCAAAGTTTGCAAAGGAAAGAAGGTAGCCCACACCTTCCAGAGCGTTCGGCTTGTTTGAAGCTCTCAAGCTCCACTTGATTCTCTCTTGTTGTATGTTGTTTAAACCCTGGTAAAAATCATTTACAATAAATGAAGCTGTTTCGCCTGAAAACCTATCAAAAGCCAGCTGTTCGGCATCCTTCAAATTTTCAAAAACAGAATTTATCCGTGATGCGAAGCTCTCAGCGGTCTCAAGTTTGCTTGATACCCTCACGCCTTTTCTCACCGTTAACAGTTCAGATGTCACGTCATCAAACTCATTCTGAAGTGATTTGATGTCCTGATAAACATCTCTGTACTCCGGCCCTAAGATGTCTTCTCTAACGTCGAGGGTACTCAAATCGCTTATTTTACCCACCTCATCACTAACCAGCTCTACAACACTGCCAGAGTTATCAGCTATTCTTCCGATGTTGTTCTCGAAAGTTTTCTTGGCGAGCTCGAGCCCCTTGGGAGCGTCAATCTTTTTGCTGTACTCCAAGAGCTCTTTTGAAAGTTGATTCAGTCTGATTACGTCAACATCCCTTCCGTTCTTGTAATCTTCAATGAGCTGCGCGAACTCTTCGATTTTACTCTTTGTATCACTGTCAGCGACTTCCTCGAGATGTTCCAACCACTTAGGGATGGTTTTCCTCTCCGTGTAATCTCTTATCGATTTTCTCAGTTCATTGAACTTCTTTATATACGCATCTTTGAATTCTCCACCAAATACCGAGGAGCCGCTGAAGCTTTCGAACTCTTTTGCGAGAGAATTCAGATAATTAGCTCGGTTCCGTAACTGATTTAACCTACCAATATCCCCAGCAAATTCTCCAACTTCTCTGGCAATTTCCGGAGCAGAAGTTACCGTAGAGTAAGCATCTATACCCGTTTTCAGGTTATTGAGCATATTTGGAAGGTTCTTCTTGAGATACTCGTAGATTTCCTTTGCCTTCGTGTAGTTCTCTTCATCCAGCGCGTATGCATTCTGAATTACTGTCAGAGCCAAGAGTGCTAATAAAACAATCCTAAATGCCTGATGGTAGCACATACCCACCACCAGTCTTTCCAAGAGTTGCACGGATGAGTAGGAACGTGACACCTCACTCCAGGAATGGATGGGGCCCAAAATTTTGGCGGCCCCGCCATCACAGAATGAGCAGAATAACCCGTATTTAATGTTTTCGAATTCAACTGTTGAACAAATTGTATTATAATAAATATTTTAAAACTAACCCAATAACCTCAAAACAAATTCCGTCAGCTCACCGATTGACCTTGTAACCGGGTGGTCTCTGAATCTCTCAACAAAAAACGGAGTGTCCATGGTAGCATCACAGTTACATGGAATTCTGACAGCGATATCCAGTGGAAGACGAATGTCCCTCCCATCATCTCTATTGACTATTCCGTAAATAGGCTTGGAAAGATTTTCAATAATTTTCAAGATTTTTTCTGTCCCATCAACATCTATTCTATCGGGTCTGAGAACTATGAACACGACATCGCTGAGAATCAGCGAATTCACACTGGAATAGCTAATTCCTGGGTGTGTATCCAGAATGACGAAATCAAAATTCCTCAGTTTTTGCTTTAAGATGGTGAGCCTTTCCAGTGTTTTCATTTCCATTCTATCATCTTTTCTTAACTCTCTCTGGATATCTTCCAACTCTGGTGAGGCAGGAATTACATGGAGTCTTTCCGAAATTTTGACCAGACAATCCCTCACATCTCTATTCCAGTAGAGAAAGTCATTCAGGTAACATTCTGAATCAAAAAACGAGTATAGAGTCGGGGCTATTAAATCCAGGTCCACGAGGCAAACCTTGTGTTTCTCTGATAGCATGTAGGCCAGATTTAGCGCAACAAACGTCTTTCCAACCCCACCTTTGAAGGAATGCAGACTCAAAACCTTCATTTCATATCACCCAGCTTAGACGCTCTTTTTGTGTATTCCTCCACAGACAGCATGGGTTCTTTTACTATTCCAATAGATATGGCTGCAAAGAGGAGAAGAAGGAGAGCTATGGACTGAAAATCGAATGGATTAAGGTGATACCACAGAACAACCTTATAGCCTATCAGGAGTGAGCTAACAATGGCGAAAATCCCAATAGAGTAATGCTTTCCCTCTGCGCCGTGAAGGCTGAGATCTGCCCAGATGATCATGGAGAACACGTCTAAAAATCCGTAGGATGACTGTATTAAGTATGCCGACACAAACATATTTTTATTGAATACAGTAAAAGATAATGCTAACAAAACCAAACCCAGAATCGATGTAAACTTCCTTCCAAAGCTGTCATATAGGTACCCTGCTATAAGAATGACAACAATGTAGAAGAGGACGTGTGTGCTTATGCCCGATTCCCTGAATG
>JALUWC010000207.1 GCA_027019885.1 Geoglobus sp. | reverse complement strand
ATTTCTGCCTCCACGCTAGCTGACATGTATGCATGTGTTGTTTCTGCAACTGGAACTCTCATGGGGCCTTTGCACGGAGGGGCGAGCCAGAAAGTCATGGAGATGCTGAGAGAAATAGCTGTCCCCTGGAGAGCTGAGGAGTACGTGAAGGAGAAGCTGGAAAGGGGAGAGAAGATAATGGGCTTTGGACACAGAGTATACAAGAATGTAATGGATCCCAGAACTCTCGAACTGAAAGAACTCGCCAGAAAGTTGGCTGAGGAGGGGGAACCAAAGTGGTTCAGAATAAGTGAGGCGGTAGAGGAGGCTGTTTACAAATACAAGAGGCTGTTGCCAAACGTGGACTTCTATTCCGCAAGCGTCTATGCAAATCTCCACATCCCAGACGACCTCTTCATAAACATCTTCGCAATGGGCAGAATTGCCGGATGGGTTGCACATATAATCGAGCAGTATGAAACCAACAGGCTCATCAGACCCAGAGCACAGTACATTGGACCAAGAAGCAGAAAATACGTACCAATTGAGGAAAGGAAAAATTCGAGAATGTAATGAAACAAAAACCTATTTTTTCCTCTTCAGCTCATCCTCGCATACAGGAATCACCATAACGTAGTCCTTGTAAAGCCCCTTGACCTTCGTTCCCATGTAATGAATGTGATTGAAGCAAACAGGAGCCTTGCATATCTCACATCTTCTCCAGATTACTCCTTCATCCTCAGATTTCAGTGACCTTCCACATGTTTTGCAATGCATCTCCTTTTTTACCTCCATTTTCTCCATTTTTATCACCTCAGAATCTCAGAAATCCAACGGACTCTCGGCAATTACCTTGGCCAGGTCTGCTGCGGTGAAAATTCCCACAATCTCTTCGCCATCTACTATCACAAGTCTCCTTATCTTCATGTCAACCATTATTCTGGCTGCTTCCTTCACAGAGTAGTCCGGAGAGACCGTAATAAGGGGTGTTGATGCAAATTTTCCAACCTCATCGTCCAGAGCATTCTCAGGTATGACCTTGGAAATCAAATCTCTCTCTGTGAAAATTCCAAAGACCTTCCCCTCCTTTTCCACAAGAACACTCCCAATCCTCTTCTCACCCATCAGTCTGCATACATCCAGAACTTTTACACTGTGATCAACTGTCACAACATCCTTTACCATTGCTTCTCCAAGCTTCATGATTGAGAAATTTAAATTCTCAAACATAAACTTTGGGATTGAGGCTCAAGAACTATTTGAGTAATGTGTCTAAACATCGTGGTATCCAAACATCGCAGCAAGTTGGCATATTCGAAAGTGTTAAGTGTAAGTATCTAAAATAATTAAACATGAATGAAAAAGCGCTTGAAGGAGTAAGAGTGCTTGATATAACACGCATAATCTACGGCCCGTGGGCTGCAACGCTTCTTGCCCAGCTCGGGGCCGAGGTGATACACGTTGAAATGCCTGGAAGCGGAGACACCCTAATAAGGCTGGTCTCGCCCGGCGGCGTCTTTCCACGCAATTTATCGCCGGGAATGATGTGCTGCAATGCCAACAAGTACTTCGTTGCCATAGACATGCGAAAGGAGGAAGGGAAAGAGCTCATAAGAGAGCTCGCATCCAAATGCGACGTTCTGATGGAAAACTTCAAACCCGGAACCTTCGACAGGTGGGGCATCGGCTACAGGCAGCTCAGCGAAATCAATCCCCGGCTGATTTACGTGAGCATGCAGGGATTCGGGAACTGGGGAGAGCTCTGGGAGAGGCCTAGTTACGATGCCTATGCCCAGGGGATAACCGGGCTTGCAGAGATAACGGGTTTTGAGGAGGCGATGCCTGTAAAGTCCCAGGCCTGGATCGGTGACTTTCTGAGCGGAACTATAGCAGCATTTACAACGCTTGTGGCCCTCTTCTGGAGGAATAAGAGCGGAAAGGGGCAGTTCATAGACCTCAGTCAGGCAGAAGTTCTGATAAGGGCGATGGACTGGACATGGCTTTACATGTCCATCAAACAGCAGAACAGGAAGAGATACGGGAACAGAGACCCTGCTGTGATTCCATCGTGCCTCGTGAAGTGTGAGGATGGCTACGTGGCCATAGCTGCCTTCAGAAAGGAAGAGTTCGAAGGGCTGTGTAGGGCCATGGAGCGGGATGACCTGCTGGAGTTTCTGGAGTATGAGACCCGGATAAAGAATGCTGAGAGGATTTACCAGGCCATTGAGGAGTGGGCTTCGAAAAAGAAGGTTGATGAGGTGGTGAAGGCCGGTTACACCCATGGCTTTGCTGTGGCAGAGCTGATGAATTCGGCCAAAATACATGGAGATGAGCACTTCAATGAGAGAAGAGCGGTATGGAAGTATTACGACCCGCTTTACGAGGAGCTCTGCTATCCCTTCGCCCTGCATCTCGGCAGGACTCCGGGGAGCATAAGGTGGAGCATGCGTCCGGTTGGATTCGACAACGAGCACGTCTTCAGGAGGATACTGGGGATTTCTGAGAGCGAGCTTGAGGAGCTCTACAGAAAAGGGGTCGTCGGGAAGTGGGACGCAAACGTGCCCACTGCAGCACCGCCG
>JALUWC010000206.1 GCA_027019885.1 Geoglobus sp. | reverse complement strand
ACTCCGTTCCAATTCTAATTTCAGAAATTGATTTCAATGCAAGCTCCTTTTCCATCATCACATGCTTTTCGATATCAGGATAAATTAGCTCCTTGATGTATTTAAGTGAATTTCCTTCCATCTTTCCTGCAAGATCAAACGCATCATCAATTTCCCCTATCCTGGCAACTATATCCATATCCAGAGCTTCATCAGCCTTGAATCTTTCAGCGGTTGAGAGAAGTTTCAACGCCTTCTTCACTCCAACAGTTCTTGGAAGGAAATATGACACTCCCATGTCAGGTGCAATCCCCAGCCTTGCAAATCCTGTTGAAAAAATGGCATTAATGTCTGCAACAATACCATCGCATGCCAGGGCAATGCTGAAGCCACCTCCAATTGCATATCCCTGAACAAATGCTATTACTGGCCTGGGATACCTTGCAATTTCAAGAATGAAGCTGTTTGCCACCTCTGCAAACTCCGCAATTTCTCTTTCTGAAGCTTTACTGATATAATCAAGATCAAGCCCTGAACAGAAGCTCGGCTCTCCTGTTATGACTACTGGATTTCTGCATTTATGAAATTCTTTGCTTATCTCCCTCATGTGTTCGAGATCGAGAGCATTGTGTTTTTCCGGTCTTCTGAATTTGATAACATCGATCTCCATATCTATCATTGGATGGGGCACTATAAAAATCACTCCGAAAATTGACTGTGATTTCCTGAGTTGAGTGTCAGCTCTCGTCACTTAAAGCCATGAAAACTGCTGAAAGAATTATGATTCCCCCAAGAAGCTGGGATCCTGATAGCATCTCGCCAAAAAACATAAAACCAACCAGTCCAGCGGTTACAGGTTCTGCCAGAGCAATTACGGGACCCTTCTCAACCCTGACTTTTGCCATTCCATATGTCAAAAGGATGAAGGGAATGGCTGTTGGAATGAGTCCCAATCCTAAGATGAGAACGGGATTTACAATTTCCAGTTGGAAAAATGGAAGGAGTAACAGAACACCTACCAGAAGGTTTGAGAAGGTTATTTTTATCGGATCATAGATCTTGCCAAGTCTGTTCAGCATCACAAATGCACCTGCATAAACAATTCCTGAGAGAATTCCTGCAAGCAGGCCGGCATTTATATGGGATTCTGGGGATAGCAAAAGGTAAAGACCCAGAATTCCCATGAAAAGGGAAATTAAAGACTTTTTTGATACCTTCCCCTTCATTATTGCATATCCCATCACATAAATCGGGGCCATGTAAAGCAGCAATGCTGCCATTGCAGCACTCAGATATGTTATGGCTGTGATGTAAAAGAAAACAGTGCCGGTGTTCAACAATCCGAGGAATACAAGCTGCTTGTTGAAGATAGGCCTTTCCTTTCTGAATAACAGAAAGATCCCGACAAAAACGAATCCTATGAAGAGTCTGTAGAATGTTGATGAAAGTGGGGATAACATGAGAGACTTGATGAAAAATGGTAATGTGCCCATCAGCACTGCCGAGACAAGAACAGCATTCTCTCCTCTCATTCAGGTTTGCAGCTATCACACTGGTATTTTATTGTTTCTGAAAGATGAAGTTTATTCAGGAGAGGGGCTAACTAAAACACAGGTCAAACGTATTTTGGATATACGGTTGGAAAGAGCTCGTACTTTCCCGGTAAAGCAATAGCTGCATTGTATTCCTCCATGAAGTCTGCATCTGTACTCAGATCGAAGTATGTCATGAGCCTTGCCATTGTTTCAGCAAGCTCTCTTTTCCTCTTTGAAGTTAAAGCCAGATACGCTCCAGCCAGTGACCCGTTTCCGATCTGTTTTACATCTGCATTTGGCAGCTCAGGGAAAAGGCCGATTGTGATGGCATTCTGGAAATTTATGTAATAGCCAAAAGCTCCAGCAATATAAAATCTCTCAACATCTGATGGAGTTATGCCTGCCTTTTTGATGAGAACTGAAATTCCCGCACAGACCGCTGCTTTTGATTTTATCAGAGTGTCTATGTCTGTCTGGGTAAAAACGATATCATCTCCTGTCTCGGTCTCATCAGCAAAGGCCACAACAAATTCAAGCTCTTTCTCACCTTTCCTCACCCTTTCATGTCTCCTGTCTAAGTTGCCCTGAAAGTCAACTATTCCGTTCTTGAAAAGCTCTGCAAGAAGGTCAATCAAGCCACTCCCGCAGATGCTTCTCGGTTTTCTGTTGCCTATGACCGTATATTTCAAATCTCCACTGACAATCTCAACATGATCTATTGCACCCTCAACTGCTCTGCTTCCATGTTTGATTTCATACCCCTCAAATGCAGGACCAGAGGCGACGCTTGTTGAAATAGCCCATCCCTCACTTCCAAGCACAATCTCTCCATTGGTTCCGAGATCAACCATCAGAGAAAGATATGGAGAATCTACAATTCTGCTTGCCAGCACATCTCCAACAATATCCCCTCCCACGTATCTGCCAACAGGAGGCAGGGTAAATATCACTGCATTTTTATTTACATTCAGTCCCATGTTTTTCGCCATCTCTGTAAAGCCTCTCTTTTCAATTGTGATCTTTGAGGATTTAAAAAGATAGTTTATGTCTTTTTT
>JALUWC010000205.1 GCA_027019885.1 Geoglobus sp. | reverse complement strand
CCAAAGAACCATCCCAGTTTTCATCGCTGCCATCTTTGCAACTTGATGCCCCAGGTACTCCCCACCATTATAAAATTCACCCAAGAGTGAAAAATGAAACTTCACTCATTAAACTCCTCAAAGATTGCTCCCAAATCCATTCCTAAATCTGTTTTTGGCTCAAATCCAAGTTTTCTGGCTTTTGATATGTCTGCACAACTCCTTCTTATATCTCCCTTACGAGGCTTATCAAAAACCGGCTTACCGTTGATGCCAGCGATATCCATTACTATTTCAGCCAGCTCTAAAATAGAAGTTTCCCTTCCAGTTCCGACATTATACGCTTCTCTATTTTCTCCCCTTTTAACAGCCAGCTCTATAAAATCGACCACATCTCTAACGTGGACGAAATCCCTCGTCTGCTTTCCGTCTCCGTAAATCACCGGAGGTAGTTTCCGCTTAACTCTAAAGATAAACTTGGATATAACTCCAGAATAGGGATTGTTTGGATCCATTCTCGCCGAGAAGACATTAAAAGGCCTAATGATGACAGTATGAATCCTGTCCGAGAAAATTCTGCAGTAGTATTCCCCAGCAAGCTTGCTAACACCATAGGGAGAAATAGGATTCTTCGGATGTTCTTCGTCAACCGGAACGTATTGCGGATTCCCGTAAACCGCTGCTGACGATATGTAAACGAATCTGTCCACTTCACAACCGGAGCAGGCCTTTAGAAGGTTAACCGTCGCAATAACGTTATTCTCAGCATCGTAAACCGGATTATTCCAGCTGTTCTCAACAGATACCTGAGCCGCCAGATGGATGACACCATCCACATCCTTAACGACCTTTTTTACGAACTCGTAACTCCTCAAATCACCCTGAACAACCAGATCTTTCAAATCCTCAATCGGGCATGGCTTTAAATCAACTCCAGCAGTATCGTGTTTATCTGCAAACCTTTCCAGAACGTACGAGCCGATTTGTCCTGATGCGCCAGTAATTAGAATCTTCATATACAGCATTTTGAACAATTCTGTTTTATCTTTCTTTCGAGCTTTCGTGTTATAATTTAAATGTTCTATAACTAACATGTTAGAAAGGATATATGACAATAGCCAAAAACAAGTTAAATCTCTAAAAACATCTTCAACTGTTAAAAATCAATTAAGGAAATCGTTAGAGAGCCCGAGATTCAAAAGAAATAAAATTCTCTAGAAATGAAAAATACTCGAGATAGCTAATTTACATTCAGACATTTTCTATCGAGAGGAACTGCCAAGATTTTTCTCGGAAATCTATTTGGAATCCCATAACACACAGCCACAAGTGATTGACAAGCTAGAAGAGAGGTTATTAGTCTTTACTAAAATCATTTGAGGTGGAGGAGTCTTATTCCGGAAACGAAGGTCATTCCTAAAGCTATCGCAAGCAAGGTGGAAATCATGACTCTTGTGCTGAAAAAATCTCGCTTTTATCTCCGTTTGGAAAAAACCTGATTATTGAGAAATCAAACCCTAAACGAGACAGCAGAATAATCAAAGCTAAGCTGAAAACGCCGTATTCTGCTCTGGAGAAAAACCTTGCTATCAGTGCTCTGCTTAAAAATCCAAAGAACATTGAGATGATCGTGCCTGCAAAAACTATTCCTGCTCCTCTCGCTATTCTTTGAAGGGCTTGGCTTGTATCGTCCACAGGTTATAACCACCTTGTGGGTTTTTTAATTTTTCAATCGTAACTCCAGCTTTAAAATCAAGATAGAGAAATCAAACCAACACTCTCAGCAGAATAAAACCTTGCAGCAATAACCCAAAACACAGATCCAGTTCCAGCCCCGATGATACTTGAAATCATGAGAAAGATAGAATTCTTGTAAAGAGGATCTCTGAGCTTTTGAGCAAGCCTCAGCATTACTGCAGAATTTGATGAATGTTTAATAAAAGTGTCGTATCTTATCCAAACATGGCTGAAATGGAACTCTCATCTTTTCGGTATCCCAACTCTTTAACCCTTCTCAAAACAGCTTCTGCTACTTCCTCAACGCTCATTTTATCAGTATCCAAAGTTAGTTCAGGATTTCCTGGTTCTTCATAAACTCCATCGTAACCAGTCAATTCCTTAATTTCTCCTCTCAGGGCTTTGACATACAATGTGATCTCCGAATTCTGACCTCAAAAGGTTTCAAATAAACATCAGTGTAGATATCGTAACTGCTTCGTCCTCATATTCCAGCCAGCCTTTCAGTTTAATGTTATCGAAATAAAATCATTTACATTTAAAATTTTATCCAAAGAATGGTCTTTATCGTTTGTATGCAGTATCCCTCGGTTCGATGTCGGTTACGACGATCAGGTTTTCCTCCCAGTAAACCGTATAGAACACTCTGTAGTCGCCAATTCTAAAGCGATAAGTATTCGTTCTTTCTGTTTTCTCGCCTTTAACAGGTTTAACATCGTAAGGTGGTTTTGGGAAGGGATTTTCTCCAAGAGCCTTAAAAAATTCTGCAAGTTTTCTTCTTTGACCTGGTTTCAGAATTTTCTTCGATTCTTTAATCACATCTTTGCTAATTATAACTCTGTACATGTTTATTCTAGCT
>JALUWC010000204.1 GCA_027019885.1 Geoglobus sp. | reverse complement strand
CCACCTCCGTTGGCACTGGTGGTACAGTTTCCTGGGCCGCTGCAGATGATATGATGGTTGCATGGCTGGGTCAGAGAGTTGGTTTGGGTGAACTTGGTGTCTCCAAATTTGGTTATCAAAACGTGAAAAATCGGAAGGATCCTTTGGTGGATGATGAAGTGTACACATTCTCTAGGTCTCTTACGGATATAATGGATCCAAATGGTCCGTTTGATTGGGATGCAACCTTCGGCCCAGCCCCGTCACTGTAGTTGATTTTTTAGTACAGTCACTGTGTTTTAAGAAAAAGGGGCCGCTGGCCCCTTTTTTTGTTCTATAATTAACGGTTTATTTCATGAATAGCGGGTGTCTACTTATTTTGCATACTCAAGAGAATGGATTACTACTATGTTGAGAGAAGGCTTTATTAAAAAAATATTTTCTCGAGCATTGGGCATTTTGTTATTGTCTGCGGTTTTAGCAGCTGATCCTGTCTCAGCGACAGTTGAGAGCTTGGATGGCAAAGATATTGTTTCGAAGTGTGGGATGAAAAATGCGGGGGGAGACCAGCGTTCGCGTTTAAGCGTGATATTGCAAAACCCTAAACAGGGTACAGAAAAACGCAGCATATATAGCCGTTACTGGAAAAGCTATCGTGGCGCAAATGATGTGCTTGATAAGATGTTGTTGTTCACAGAGTATCCACCTGATGCTGTTGGATCATCATTTCTACGAGTTACTTACGTGGCAGGTTCTGGTCAGGAAGCAGATCAATGGATTTATTTGCCGTTATTAAAGAAAATACGAAGAGTCACAATTCGGGACCCTGCAGATAGTTTTTTGAATTCTGATCTGTCATACGCAGATGTGACGCAACGTCCGCTTAATGCAGATGAACATAAGTTTCTCGGTGTGAAATCGCTGCAGGGTATGGACTTTTATCAAGTTGAAAGCGTGCCTGTTAGTGAGGATATTTATAGTCGCCGTGTATTATGGTATTTGAAAGGGGATAGCTGGGATACATGTGTTAGCTCAAGAATTGACTACTATTCAAAAGAGGGCGCTTTGATGAAGGTTCAATTTAACAAGTGGCAGCAGGTGTCTGGCGCATGGGTGTGGGATCGGGTACTTGTCAGGAATACGATAACCGGAGGGATTTCGATATTTGTTGTTAGTGATGTTGAAGTCGATGTGGGTTTGAGCGATTCGCTTTTTTCTGCGAGAACGTTACGTATGGGGCCTCGGGCATCTATGTCAGGTACCGGTGAAAATGAGAAGTGATTGGTCAATTTTTTGAGTAAGACTTAGGTGTTTGAATTATGAAAATTGTGCGCTGTTGTTACGGTCTGTTTGTTGTATTGCTTATTATCGGCTCATCTGAGGCTCTCATGGCAGAGCCATCTACTGTTCTCACGGGTAAAGAGCTGATGAAACAGTGTGGCTATAAGTTTGCAGGTAATGATCAGGTGTCCACCTTTACTGTTACATTGAGGGATAAGAGTGGTAATGAGAAAAAAAGTATCTACAAGCGGTACTGGAAAGACTTTAAGGGGAAAGGGCAGGTATTAGAAAAGATGATGTTATTCACAGAGTTTCCACCTGATTCAAAAGGCGGTGCATTTATGCGAGTTGCTTTTACGCCGGAGTCAGGAAAGGTTGCAGATCAGTGGATATATTTACCTGTATTGAGAAAGATTCGTCGGGTAACGATTCGTGACCCGGGTGACAGGTTCTTGAATTCAGATTTAACATACCAGGATGTGAGTTTTCGCTCATTAGATGAGGATGAGCATGTCTATCTCGGCATGGAAGAGGTGGCGGATGAGAGTCTGTATAAGGTAGAAAGCACGCCGTATCAGCAAGGCGGCTTGTACTCGAAACGTCTTTTCTGGATAAAAAAGGATGACAGCCCTGCTGGTTGGGATCAGTGTGTGGTGAAAAAGATCGCTTACTATGATGGCAAAGGAGTTTTGTTAAAAGAACAGTTACTTAAGTGGCAGCAGGTTGCTGGTGCCTGGATGTGGGATCGAGTGATTGTGACTGACGTGCAGGAGCGTCATGAGTCAGTGTTTGAGATGTCTAATGTGATGGTAAACGTTGGCTTGAAAGATCGGCAATTCTCAAAGAGAGTGATGAGATCTGGTATTGATAGTCGGCGACGTTAGCTGATCCCGTGCCCTTCCCTTTGTAGATCATTGTTTTATCTTAAGTGCTTCCCCCTGCTTCAGGATTGACATTGTATAACGTTTGTTATACAATTATAGTTATGTACGAGTGATCGAGAAGCTTGGAGGTAGTGATGGAAAATAGACGAGATGAAATGAAGGCTGCTGCTGCAAAACTAGGCTCAACCATGCGTCAGCAAGCAATGTCGGTGGCAGCCAAGAGGAAGCAGGAATATCTTGGTGCGCGTGTTCCAAAGGAATTACGTGAAAGAGTGATGTTGAAGGCAGAGGCGCTTGGTATTCCCGTTTCTATCTTAATAAGAAATATTTTGACAGATTATATAGAAAATCAAACAGCTAGCACTGGATCTGTTGTGCCAGTCAGCACAGATGACCCCGATCTTGAGAAGGATGGGTTCAGGGATGTGATTGGTTGGGAGAGGT
>JALUWC010000203.1 GCA_027019885.1 Geoglobus sp. | reverse complement strand
ATCTTAGTATTGCACAAGGCACAGATTATACCCTCTGATGTGGTTAAAAAATGTGCGGTGTTGTTGCAGACGTGGCATCTGAGATTTCCGTACATCATAGAACGAGGTCACCTCTTTCCCTGACATACTCCACAAGCCCTCCCTCATTCAGTATGCTTATCATGACTTCAGGCAGTGGAGTTGATGCAATCTCAACCCCCTTTGTTATGTTTTTGATTAACCCTGCTGAAAGATCAACCTCAAGCTCATCTCCGGTATCTATTCTGTCTGTGTCCGCTATCAGAACAGGCAGTCCAACATTTATTGCATTCCTGTAAAAAATCCTCGCAAATGATTTTGCGATAACTGCAGAAACCCCTGCAATTTTTATGGCAAGCGGTGCATGCTCTCTGCTGCTGCCCATCCCGAAGTTCTTTCCAGCAACAATGAAATCCCCTGTTTCCATTTTCTTGGGAAATTCAGGATCTGCATCCTCCATAACATGTTTTGCCAGCTCAGGCATGTTGCTTCGCAGATGGTAGTATCTTCCGGGTGTGATGTGGTCAGTTGAGATGTCGTCGCCAAACTTCCATGCCTTTCCCTTGAGTTTCATTGTTGAGCCATGATGTTTTCAGTTTTTAAAGGCTTCTTTTTAGGAATCTCTTCTTATAATGAGAATGTGAAAGCTTATAAATTATGAATTCATTAGCCAGATGGGAGGAATTACCATGTCAGCAGCTATTGTTGTCGGAGGATTCTGGGGTGATGAGGGTAAAGGGAAGATAATATCTCACCTCGCATACAGCGACAGGCCAAAAATAATTGTCAGAGGAGGAGTTGGGCCCAATGCAGGGCACACAGTTGAATTTGGAGGAAAAAAATTCGGTGTGAGGATGTTGCCTTCAGGCTTTGTTTACAGAGATGCAAAACTTCTGATTGGAGCCGGCGTCCTTGTAAATCCTGAAGTGTTTCTGAATGAGGTCAGAACTCTCAGAGCCGAAGACAGGGCAAGGCTGGATTTCAGGTGTGCGGTTATTGAGGAAAAGCACATCAACGCTGACAGAAGTTCAAAGCACCTCTCAGGTAAAATCGGGTCAACAGGAACGGGATGCGGACCTGCAAATGCAGACAGGGTGATGAGGATTGCAAGACTTGCAGGGGATGTGGTTGAGCTTCAACCCTTTCTCACAGATGTTCCTTTGGATGTGAACACGGCAATTGATGAAGGTGAGTTTGTGCTTATTGAAGGAACTCAGGGATTTGCTCTGAGTCTTTATTACGGCACATACCCCTATGTGACATCAAAGGATACTTCAGCCTCCCAGATGGCAGCAGACGTCGGCGTTGGCCCAACAAAAATTGAGGATGTTGTGGTTGTTTTCAAAACATTCCCGACAAGAGTTGGTGCGGGCCCATTTCCAACCGAGATGAGCCAGGAAGAGGCTGAAAGCCTTGGAATAATTGAATATGGAACAGTCACTGGAAGAAGGAGGAGAATTGGATACTGGGATGGCGAACTTGCAAAATACTCTGCAATGGTAAATGGAGCAACCCAGATAGCCCTGACAGGAATAGACAAGCTTGACAGAGAATGCTATGGAATCACGGAATGGAACAAGCTTAGCAGAAAGGCAAGGGAATTCGTTGAGAAGGTTGAAGATGACACAGGCGTTCCCGTAACTCTCATATCAACCGGTCCATCTTTGGAACAGATTATAGACCTGAGAGATGAAAAAATATAGCAAAACCAAAAATAAAACATCTATTTTTCGAGAACAGATTTGAAATAGTCGTGATGAGCTTCTTCATCTCCAAGAATCTGTTCAAATAACTTTGCAGTGGTATAATCCTCCTCTTCAATGGCTTTCTTTATTACTTTCCTGTAAAGCTCAATTGCTCCCTCTTCAGCCCTGACGTCCATCTCCACCATTTCCCTGACACTTTCACCAACATTGATCGGTGCTGGCTCGGTTGTTGGCTCTCCACCAAGATACGCAAGTCTTTCCGCAATCATTTCAGCATGTGTCATCTCAACTATTGCGATTCTCCTGAGTTCTGGCTTTACAATCTCGCCCTCAAATCCCTTTGCAAGAATGTGCTGCCACATGTACTGAATCGAAACCTGAATCTCTCTTGCTATGGCCATGTTCAGCATATCCTTGAGTTCCTCGCTTACCATCAGATCACCTCAAAGAACATTATATCAGGCGATGTTATATAACTTTCCTGTTTTCCATCCTTTTTATCAAAAAAAGAAATGGTTGAAGGGGTTCTAACTCTCAACTATCGCTGGCACCTCATGGCACTGTCCGCAGAATGTTTTAACATCATGGCATTTTTTACACAGCGTTTTGTGAATATCTGGTTGTTTTTCGAAAGCGTTTTTATGGATACCATTTGCCATGTCTTTTACAGTGGGTGCGTCGTGGCAGGTGTCACATGTACCCACTCCATGCAATTCCTGTTTTTGAGTTTCGGTCGGAGCTGGCGTGGGTGTTGCAGTCTCGGTCGGAGTTGGGGTAGGTGTGGGTGTTGGAGTTGCTACTGGAGTTGGAGTAGGTGTTTTCTTTTCACTCTGACTTCCGGAACATCCGGCAATCAAGATTGCAGCAATCAGGACTAACAGCACAGCCACTCTCATTGGAACAACTCTGAAACACCAAATATAAAAACATTCCACAGCCCTGCACAATTCCAAAATTGCAATCAAAAACTTTAATAGGTGAACATTATGCACTAATCTGTTATGAGGAAGTCACTTCTCGACATACTTGCATGTCCCGTCTGCAAAGGTGACCTTGATGTTGAGGTTACCGAGGAAGATCAGGATGAGATAATCTCTGGAGAGCTTATCTGCAAAAAATGCGGGGAGAGGTATCCAGTTGAAGAGGGCATACCCAACATGCTTCCTCCAGAACTGAGGGAAAAGGTATGAAGTTCATAGTTGTGACCGGAGGTGTGATGAGCGGTCTTGGAAAAGGGATTACAGCAGCGAGCATTGGCAGAATCCTTGTTGACATGGGCTACAATGTTGTCCCGATAAAAATTGACCCCTACATCAACATTGACGCGGGCACGATGAATCCATTTCAGCACGGTGAGGTTTACGTTTTGAAGGATGGCACAGAGGTTGATCTTGATCTCGGTCATTATGAGAGATTCATTGGAACCGAGCTCACAGGGGAGCACAACATCACAACCGGAAAGATTTACAGCAGAGTCATAGAGAAGGAAAGAAAAGGGGAGTATCTTGGACAGACAGTTCAGATTATTCCCCACATAACAGATGAGATAAAGAGATGGATGAGGGATGTTGCAGAAAGCAAAAATGCAGACATCTGCCTTGTTGAGGTTGGCGGAACTGTGGGAGATATAGAGAGCATGCCATTTCTCGAGGCAATAAGGCAGATGCATAACGAGGAGAGAGAGGAGGATTTCCTGCTCGTTCATGTGACTCTTGTGCCCTTGGACAGCGGGGGGGAGCAGAAGACAAAGCCAACCCAGCACAGCGTTAAAGAATTAAGAAGTCTTGGTTTACATCCTGATGTTATTGTTGGCAGATGCAAGAGGGAGCTTGAAGAGTCGACGAAGAAGAAAATCTCTCTTTTCTGTGATGTGCCATCTGAAGCCGTGATAAGCGCAAAGGATGCGGATGACATATACGAGGTCCCCCTAATATTCAAGAAAGAAGGGCTTGATAGATATATAGCAGGAAAGCTCAGGCTTGGAAAAATTGAGAGCAATGGTGCCTGGGAAAGCTTTGTTGAAAAGATGTGGAATGCAAGCGAAGAGGTTACAATCGCTGTTGTTGGAAAGTACATAGACGTGAGGGATTCCTACATCAGCATAAGAGAGGCGTTAAAAATAGCGGGGATACACAATTCTGCCAAGGTCTCTGTCATATGGGTAGATAGTGAGGATTTTGAGGAATTCAGCGAGATTGAAATTGAGGCTGATGGAATTCTCGTTCCAGGAGGTTTTGGCCAGAGAGGTGTCGAGGGGAAGATGATGGCAATAAGGTATGCGAGAGAAAACAACATACCATTCCTCGGGATATGCCTCGGATTCCAGCTTTCTGTTATTGAGTTTGCAAGGGATGTACTCGGGTACAGCAATGCCAACAGCACTGAGTTTGGTGAGACCGAGCATCCTGTTATTGATCTTCTGCCCGAACAGAAAGAAATTGACAGACTTGGTGGAACGATGAGGCTGGGCGATATTGAAATCACTTTGAAGAAAAACACGATTGCATATTCACTCTATCAGAAAGAAAAGATATTTGAAAGGCACAGGCACAGATTTGAGGTGAATCCGGAATATATAGCGAAGCTTGAAAAAGCAGGTTTAATTTTTTCAGGACATTCGGATGGTGGTAGAAGGATGGAGATTCTTGAGATCCCAAGCCACAGATTTTTCCTTGCGACTCAGTTCCACCCTGAATTCAAGGCAAAGCCATTCTCCCCTTCACCGCCTTTCATGGGTTTTGTCAGATCAGCAATTGAGTTCAGGAGGGAGGTGAATGGTGAATCCTGAAAGATTTGTTGAGGATGCGATCAGAGAAATAAAAGAGAAGGTTGGAGACAGAAGGGCGATAATTGCACTGTCAGGTGGAGTTGACAGTTCTGTCTGCACAGTTCTTGCTTACAGGGCGATTGGCGATAGACTCTACCCTGTATTTGTTGATACAGGACTGATGAGGGCTGGAGAGCCTGAGAAGGTGAGAGAGATATTTGGTGAGATGAATCTCAAATTCATTGATGGAAGGGAGGAGTTCTTTGAGGCTCTGAAGGGGATTGCAGATCCCGAGGAGAAGAGGAAGGTCATAGGAGAGCTTTTTGTCAGGGTATTTGAGAGGGTTGCTGAGGATGTAAAGGCTGATTACCTCATTCAGGGAACAATATATCCTGACATAATAGAGAGTCAGGGAGGGATAAAGAGTCATCACAATGTTGGTGGCTTTCCAACCCATTACAGCTTTAAGGGGATTATAGAGCCACTGAGAGAGCTTTACAAGGATGAGGTGAGGGAGGTTGCGAGATATCTCGGCCTTCCAGATGAGATATCAGAAAGGATGCCTTTTCCGGGGCCAGGATTGGCTGTGAGAATAGTTGGAGAGGTCACACCTGAGAAGGTTGAGGTTGTCAGAAAAGCCACGAAAATTGTTGAGGAAGAGCTCAAAGACGTTGACAAATGGCAGGCATTTGCATCGCTCATAGGCAAAGCAACAGGAGTTAAGGGAGACATAAGGGTTTATGGATACATAATTTCAGTCAGGGCTGTTGAGAGCAGAGACGGGATGACTGCAGATCCTTTAAGGCTTGATTACAATAAGCTTAGAAGGATAGCTCTGAGAATAACAGGGGAAATACCTGAGGTTGTGAGGGTTGTTTACGACATAACTCCAAAACCTCCAGCAACGATCGAGTATGAATGAGTGGTTTGAGAGAGAAAAAAAGGTGTTCATCCAGTTTTTCAGCAGATACCCTCTGTTAATTGAACGGGGTGAGGGATGCTGGCTTTATGACTCAGAGGGCAAAAGGTATCTGGATCTGATTGCCGGGATTGCATGCGTTTCAGTGGGGCATGGAAATGAGTACCTGAATGCAAAAATCAGGGAACAGCTTGACAGGCTTGTCCATGTGTCAAATCTCTTCTACACGAAGCCCCAGATAGAGCTTGCAGAGAAGCTTAAAGAGATAACTGGACTTGACAGATTCTTTTTCACGAATTCAGGGACCGAGAGCGTTGAAGGTGCATTGAAAATTGCAAGAAGATTCACAGGAAAGAAGAAGTTTGTATCATTCGTCAACGACTTTCATGGAAGAACAATGGGAGCTTTATCCGTTACATGGAAGGAGAAGTTCAGAGAGCCATTTGAGCCATTAATAAAACCCGTTGAGTTTGCAGAATTCAACTCCATTGATAGCCTTGAGAGAGCTGTTGACAAAGAAACATCTGCCGTGATTGTTGAGCTAATTCAGGGGGAGGCTGGAGTTTTTCCAGCAAAGAAGGATTTTGTAAGGAGGATATTTGAGCTGAAAGAAGAGTTTGAATTCCTCGTTATTTTCGATGAAGTCCAGACAGGCTTCGGAAGAACTGGAGAGTGGTTTGCCAAGAATATCTATGGATTTCAGCCAGACATAATTACCCTTGCAAAGTCCATGGGCAATGGATTCCCTGTTGGAGCAATCGGGATAAGCGAGGAGGTTCATGGCGGAATAGAGAAGGGAGACCACGGATCAACATTTGGTGGAAATCCTTTAGCATGCACGGCATCTCTGGCAACAATAGAGTACATTGAGGAAAATGATCTTGTTGAAAACTCCAGAGAAATGGGGGAGAGATTCAGAAGGGGCCTTGAAAGGCTCGATTTTGTGGAGGACATAAGGGGTTACGGACTGATGATTGGAGTTGGGGTTGGAGATGCAAAAGCATTTCATGAGCATTTGATGAAGAATGGTGTCCTTGTGAACGCAACATCGGAGAAAGACATAAGAATTATTCCCCCACTGACAATAAGCAGTGATGAGGTTGATTTCGCCCTTACAGCCATGGAGAGCTGGATATCCAGCAAAAGTCAGTGATGCTTTCTAATTTTTTCCAAATGCTTTTCTATCATGTTTCTCTCAAAGTAGTCCATTATCTCTTTCAGCGATGGCCTCTTTTTTCTGTAAATCGGAGAGAGTTCAACAATCTCATCAATGCTCAGCCCTCTCTCATAAAGCTCCCTTATGATTTCTTCCCGCCTGTCAAAGTGCTCAATGTAGCTGTTCAGCCTTGATTCAATCTCCTCTCTGCCAGAGACAGGTCTGGAGTGAGAGGGAACGATCACCTCAAAATCGTAGTTAAAGAGAGATTCTATGCTCCTTTTGAATTCGTACGGGTCGCTCTCCGGGTTACCATACCAGGGTCCAAAATCGGTAAGATCAATGTCAGCAGAGTACAGAATTTTGCCGTCAATCAGAAAGAGATGCATATCATCGGTATGTCCGGATGTTTCAATCATCTCGATCTCATGGCCATTCCAGTCAAATTCAGAACTCGAATCGTAAAGCTGAGCCTTAAAATCTCTAAAACCGACAAACTCTGTTGCAAATTCAATCCACCTCTCCTCAATCCCCCTGGCAAATCTCTCTGCAAGCTCCCTGACATTTGTGAAGGGATGCGGAGCATAAACTTCCCTGTTCAGTCTGTTGAAATACCATGCCAAAGCAGAATGATCTGGATGATTGTGGGAGAGGACAGCAGTTTCAATTTCTCCAATAAACCCGTTCAGTATCTCAACTCCGCAGTTTGGATCTATTATGGCATTCCCAGCAATCAGTGAGTTGCAGTAGGGGAAATTTCCCTTTTTCTTTCCCTCAATGAAGTAAACACCTTCAGAAAGCTTCACATGAGGTCAAATTTTGATGTGTTAATTAATTTCACGGTTGGTTTTTATTCCGAATCTCTCACGGACATCTGTGGAGCGGAAACTTCTGAGCATCTCGATTGCAAGGTTTTCTGATTCTTTTGGAGGTGGTATGGCGTATTTTGTCCTGCCAATACTCATAAAATCCCTGTCAATCAATGGCATTCCGGTTGATACGGCATCCGGAATTGTCATATCCCTGTGGGGAATGTTTGCAACTCTCTCGCAACCATTTGCAGGCAGATTAATAGAAAAATCAGGAAAACCAAAAAAGTATCTGGCTGGATCCCTGATACTGACATCTCTTCTCATCTTTCTCTATTCCAGAGTTGAAAGCATATCGGAACTTGTCCTGCTGAGAGCTTTTCTTGGAATTGTTGAGAGCTTCATGCTCGTTTCAGGCCTCACAATAATTCTTTACATTTCAGGAAAAAAGAAGGGGGAAGGGTTTGGTATCTACAACACCTTCACTGACCTCGGATTTTCAATTTCACCGACAGCTGCCGGATTTATGATTTTCTATGGAATCAACACGGTTTTCTATTTTTCGGCAATTCTCGTTCTTGTCTCATCCATTGGAATACTGCTGTTTGTTGAGGACATTGAGATAAGAGAAAAGAGCAAGAAGAGGTCGAGTTTGCGAAACCTTAACAGAGAGGCAATCCCTGTTTTCATATCTCTGAGCTTTGCGGTTGCAATGATGTCTTCAATAGTTCCTCTTGAAAATTCATTCCTCACGAGGCTGAACATAACCCCGCTGGAATTTGGGATATCATTCACCCTCTACCTCCTGATCAGAACCCTCTCAAACACGCCTGCAGGAATCCTGACAGACAGGTTTGGAGGCTGGAGAGTTTATGCAATCTCATCTGTTCTTCTATCAATCACCGGATTGTTTTTCCTGATTGAAAGCTTTTTCGCTTTTCTGCTTGTCAGATTCATTCAGGGTCTTATTGTTGCCATGGTCTACACTTCTTCAGCCGTTTACGTTGCAGAGAAGAGCAATCTTGGATACGCGATGTCAATGGGGCTGCTTTCCTCATCAATAACTGCAGGACTGACTGCCGGTCCATTAATTGCAGGACTGGTTAGCGGTTATATTGGATTTGATTACGTTTACATCCTCTTCTCCCTTATGGTCTCACTCCCGGTCACTGCAAAAAAATTTTTGAAAGGCTCAGCTACCACCCTCTGAAGGTGTAGTAATCCTGAAGCTGTTTTTCAAGATCTGGGACATTTCCCTCAGTTCCCCCCGATACAGGTTGCAGCACTATTTCAGGCAGCCTGTCATACTCCTTCCCGCTCCCGGCAAGCTCGTTGTATTCTCTTTTGAGATTGAAAATTCTCTCCCCGATGCTGTAGATCTTCTCAGGAGAGTAATTGAGTCCAGTGCCAAATGTCAGGAGAGATGAGATGTGTGTGGGCTTTGCAGGAACAAAGACGCACATGACAAGGCAGTTGAAAATTTCAGCAAAATTCTGCATTTTTGCAGTGATTTCACCTTTTCCGCTATTCTCAAATCTTCCGGTGCTTGCTATGCCATACTCTTTAATCTTCAGACCCATCTCAACATTGTACATCTGATGTGGTAAATGACATGCTCCCCTGTTGTTTGTTGCATAAGCAACAGCAAGGCTGAAAAATGCCCTTGGATCATGCATCGGAATCTCAAGCCCTCTTACATGTGCTGCAATCCCATTCATACCAAGCTTCCTCTCAATCCTCATTGTCCCTTCAGCAAGCAGATCTCCATGGCCCTGTCTGTATGCGATCAGTTTCAGATACTCCTTCACCTTCTCAGCATCTCCAAATTTTATGCCGAAATCCGCCAGATTTTTCTCAGTGAGATACATCGCCATTCCAATGGTCACACCGCATGATATTGTATCCAGGCCAAGAGAGTTTGCGAGATGATTTATCTCAATCAGGCTTTCTCCAGAATCGATTAAAAGCAGTGAGCCAAAGGAGGCAAGGGTTTCATACTCCGGCAGATGATACTCGTTTCCACTGTATTCAAGAACCTTCCCGCATTTTATTGAGCACCCCATGCATCCGTCATGCCTTCTGAAATACCTCTCGATCAGATAATTGCTCGAGATTCTGTCTGCTTTACCAAATTCACCTTCTGTGAAGTATTTCACAGGCAGATCCCCAAACATTTCAGCAGATTCAACATAACCGCCAGTCCCGACCTCCTTAAACATGTTTGCTGTAAAGTTGTCTCTGATGCGTGTCGAGAGCTCTATCACAGCCTCTCTGAATTTTTCCCCATCTGCTATTTCTGGATTGAATGCAAAGTCCTTTGAAACTGCTATGGCTTTCAGCATCTTGCTTCCAAAAACAGCCCCCATGCCGGTTCTTCCAGCAGCCCTTGAGTTGTCAGCAATTATGCAGGCATATCTCACCAGATTCTCTCCAGCCGGACCTATGCAAGCGACAGATACACCCCCCTCATCTTCCCCTATCTCCTCGATCGTCTCATATGTTGTTTTTCCCCAAAGATGATCTGCTTTTTTGATTTCAGCACCATTTGAGTCAATATGGAGGTAAACTGGTTTCTTGCTTTTTCCCTCTATGATGATTCCGTCCCATCCAGCTTTTTTGAGGTAGGTTGCAAGCTTTCCTCCAGCATTGCTCTCACCCCACCCCATTGTGAGCGGGGATCTTGCGGTAAACTGTATCTTTGAGCATGATGGAGCAGAGGCTGTTAAGGGACCATTCATGATTACAATCGGATTTTCGGGACTGTATGGGTCTTTTGAATGAGATTCGAGGTCCAGATGGATCTTAACAGCAACTCCACTTCCACCAATCAGCTCTCTGTAAACTTTCCCGTCTGGTTTGTATTCCCTCACATCACCTTCGAAGAGATCCACCCTCAGTATTCTTCCCGCATACATCTCTCCATCACCCTTTCGATTATTTCTTCAAGATCTTTTTCTTCAGGCACAAATGGAGCGGTAACAACACAGCTATCCTCCATCGCTTTTTTAACCACCTCACCTTCATGCCTTTTGATTTCAGAACCGGAAATGCTCTTCCATATCTCAAACATGGACTCGAGCTTCTCAACCTCTCTGAGAACATCACATCCCACCTTCAAACTCAGCTCATTCAGCCTTTCAACTCTCTGTTCTCTGTAAAACTCAAGAACTGGTAAAAGGAAGATCGCAACAGCCAATCCGTGTGGAATGTTTAAAGATGCCCCTGTAGCATGAGCCAGAGCGTGAACAGTGCCCACCTGAGAGTTGCTGAAGGCAACCCCGGCCATTGTTGCGGAGATGTGCATTTTTTCCCTCGAATCCCTATCTCCCTGATAGGATCTGTGAAAGTTATCGAGAATCGTTCTTGCAGAGCTCAAAGCAAGGGCATCGCTGAATGGATTGCTGAAAGAAGACAGAAAGGCTTCGATGGCATGAGCCAGAGCGTCGAATCCGCTGTAGATCACAAGATTTTCCGGCATTGAGTAAACAAATACAGGGTCAACCACTGCAATTTCGGGCATTGCTTTCTCATTTGCCATGATCGCTTTTCTTCTCTCTTTCCTGTTTTTCAGCACTATCGCCCATGTTGCCTCACTTCCAGTTCCGCTTGTTGTGGGTATGGCAACAAGAGTGCTTCTTCCTTCAAATCCGTACTCGCTGAGATCTGTGAATGGAGTTATCTCCTCCGGCTCGATATCTGTTTCCATGAGAATTCTTCCAGCCTTTGCCGCATCAATTACACTTCCACCCCCAAGAGCAACGATTACTTCAGGCTGAAGGCTTCTCATCTCATCAGCAAGTTCCATGGCATCATCAATGCCCGGCTCCTCAGCCCTTATTGTTACCGTTTCATGGCTCCCAAGATATTTGGATACGGCATCAACAAAACCCAGATTTTTTATCACATCATCTGTCACTATCAGGCATTTTTTGTCTCTGAATAATTCCACATGTTCAACAGAGTCCCTGCCAAAAATAATTCGAGGAGATGTAAACTTCCACATCTCAATCACTGCTCTGGGAACTCGGTCTCAACCTTCTGTGCGACCTCAACCAGAACCTTCGCTGCCCTCGCATACCTCATTACCTTCGCCATGTTTCCTTTCAATCTGAATTTTCCTGTAATAAGACCTTTAATTGGATCTATTTCTCCCTCAATCAGTTTTATCCACTTGGAGTACTTTCCTCTGAATTCAAACGCCGGCTTTACCTCTGACGGATCGCCAACAACAAATCCATCCCTTGCTTTTCCGTGATAGAGATCGAGATAGATGTGCAT
>JALUWC010000202.1 GCA_027019885.1 Geoglobus sp. | reverse complement strand
GAGGTGGACAAACATACTCAAAGCTATACAAGAAGCCATCGAGAAACTTGAAAAAATCTATAGCTTGAACGACCTGATAAAGAAGCTCGAAGAAAGAGGAGACCCGGATTCCTTAAGAGCGCTGAATTACATAAAAAGGTTATCGAAAATTAGAGTTTTCGGTTCAGCCACAACAGATATTGAAAAACTGATCAAGCCGAAGCACATTTCTGTAGTCGATCTTTCAGGATTGGATGACAGAGTTTCAGACTACATAGCCTTCAGAATCTTAAGCGGTATATATGAGAAAGCAGAAACCCAGCAGTACAGATATCCTGTTTTCGTCTTCATTGAGGAGGCGCATAGGTTCATTCCCAACAGAGAGAACACGCTATCCAAGAGAATAATAAAGAAGATTGCTGCCGAAGGAAGGAAGTTCGGAGTTTTCCTCGTTTTGATTACCCAGCGGCCATACAAGATCGATCCAGATGCTTTGAGTCAGTGCAACAGCCAGATAGTCATGCGCATGACGAACCCCGAGGATCAGAGAGCTGTGAAGAACAGCTCGGAAAGGATGAGCGAGAGCTTACTGAACGACTTGCCTGGCCTAAACGTTGGTGAAGCTGTCATCGTTGGTGAGGTAACGAGGGCCCCCGTCATGGTCAAGATAAGGCAGAGAGAAACTGAGGAAGGCGGATCTGACATCGATGTGGTTGAAAAGCTCAGAGAAGCCGTGAAAGAGGCAGAAGAAGAGGAAGAAGGTAGAGAAGAAAGATTGAGAAAGGAATTGGACATGTACAAGGGGATTGTGGAGGGATAATATGAGAATTGCCCACATATCGGACACACATTTGGGATACAGACAATACAACCTCGATGAGAGGGAGAAAGACTTCTATGAAGCGTTTAGCGAAGCCATAGACAAGGCAATTGAAGAAAGGGTAGACATCTTAATACACTCTGGAGACCTCTTTGATTCTTCAGTGCCTCCTATAAAGGCCCTTTATACATTCAAGAATGCGCTGAAGAGGATAGAAGGCAAAATGAAGGTTTTCACTGTGCTCGGTGACCACGACACTCCTAAAAGGAAGGGGATGCCACCGCATCAACTCTTTGACGTACATGTTTTGGGCGTTGGCAAGCTTGAATGGGTCGAAGTTGATGGTGTTCTCATCGCTGGAATTTCAAACCTAAGAGGGACGCTCGTCGACCACCTCAAGAGAGAGCTGAGCAAGTTCGATGCTATCGCTGAAAAATACAGACACTCGGTTCTGATCGCTCACCAAGCGATTGAAACGCATCTACCTTTTGAAGGAGCATACGAACTCAAGGAAGACGATCTGCCTAGGAAGGCAACGTACTATGCGTTCGGACACCTGCACTCAAGAATCCTCGAAAGATTTGGAGAAGGATGGCTCACTTACAGCGGTTCAACGGAAATTGTGAGGAAAGATGAGATTTCAGCGTGGAAGAAGAAAGGAAAGGGATTCTACATCGTCGATTTCGATGGCGACGTAACGATCCACACCATAGATCTCGACGTAAGGCCGCAGATGGAGGTCGAAGTTACAGTTGAAGAGCTTGAAAAGCTGGTTGAGTACACGAAGTATCCAAAACAGCCCATACTCCACATAACGATAAAAGGAGAATCCATCAACAGGCAGCATGTAATAGAGAGACTCGAAGAACTTCTGAAAGGAAACGTGCTCAACTACAGGTACTCTTTCAGGGAAGTTGGAGAGAGAGAAGTGGAGATTCCGAAGGGGCCAATTAACCTTAAAGCTATATTTGACGAGTATCTTGGAGACAAAAAGCTTTCCGAGCTAGCTTTTGAACTCTACGAGCTTCTGGCAGACGGTAACGTAAGCGACGCAATCAGCGTAGCTGAGAGGTTTATGGAGGTGGAGAAATGATAATCAAAAGCATGAGGCTTAAGGACTTTATTTCACATGCCGACACGAGGATAGAATTTCCACTAGGAGTTACAGCGTTAATCGGCCCGAACGGAGCTGGAAAGACCTCTATAATAGATGGCATAATCTTCGCCTTCTTCGCCGAAAGAGTAAGGGGTGACAGGATTACGGACATCATAAAGAGAGGAGCAAACTCCGCTGAAGTTGAGATAGTTTTCGAGGACGGTGGCAGAGAGTACACGCTGAGGAGAGTGAGGAAAAGCAGGACAATGGAAGTAGTTTTGATGAGAGATGGAGAGCCCATTGCAACTGGCCAGTCAGAGGTTTTGACTGAGGTTTTGAAGCTTCTCAAGATGGATAAGGACACCGTAATCAACTCCATATTCGTCAGGCAGGGAGAGGTTGCGAGCTTGGTTGATGCAGAACCAAGGCAAAGGAAGCTCCTGATGGGCAAGCTCGTAGGACTGGATAGACTCGAAAGTGCGTGGCAGAACATGCGTGAAGTTTTGGACCACTTTGAAGATAAAGCGAGAGAGTACGATGTCGTTAAGAGGGAGATCGAGGTGAGAAGAGAGAGAAAAGAGCAAATAGAGAAAAAGATAGCACAGCTTGAGGAAGAAATCGATGAGATAACACACGAGCTTGAAAAGGCTAAAAAAGAGTTGGATAAAGCATCAAACGAGTTGGAGGTCTGGAAGGAGAAGAGAGAAG
>JALUWC010000201.1 GCA_027019885.1 Geoglobus sp. | reverse complement strand
ATCAAGCCCGTTGAAGCTTTGAAAGAGCTTGCAGAAGGAGGAAAGGACATAACAGAGGAGGTTGAAACCAGAAAACAGGGTGAAAGTCACGGTGAAAAACAACCTGAAAAGAGTGCTGGAAAGGATGTGAGAGATGGCAAAGCTGATGAAAAAGAGACCTCACATAATGAGAAGAAAAAGGAGGAATCAGAGGAGAAGCAGGAAAACGGCAGGATTGGACTGAGCTGGCTCCTGCTCATACCACTGATAATCATTGCTGGCTTTATGTTTCTGAGAAGTCTCTGGAACAGAGAGGAAGAAAGAAAAGAGCCTGAACAGGAGCATCCTACAAATCCGTTTGGCAGGAGGCCGTTCTGATGTACAGAGATGAATTGCCTCTCGGACTTCCAAAAGGTTCAGTCAGAGCAATTCTCAGCATGACAATTATCAGCTCTGCAATCCTGATCTATCTCATCAAAGGAACAGTTCCTGACTGGCTTGTCACAGCATTTGGCACAGCATACGGTTTTTACTTTGCATCAAGGAGGGATGAGAGGTGAGCATTCTCACAGCAATCAACACCCTGACTAAAGCGGTTGAAAGCCTGAAAAAGCACTTTGAAAATGATGAGAACTTCAGGAAAAAGCTGGAGAATGAAGGAGTGAAGGGCAGGCTTGAGATTGAGGATATTGAAGTTCTGTTTCTGATAAGGAGGATGAATAATGGAGGAGAATCAGGAAATTGAGATTGAAGAGAAGAGGGATGATGCAATTGAAGAGCTCCTTGCCAGGGATGTAACTCCAGACCTGGAAATTAAGGCTGAGGTTGAGGAAGTTGAGGAGGAGCCTGAAATCCTTGAAGATCACCCAGGGATAGCACTGCTTGACATGGCATTTGAGCAGAGCATTGAATATTGCGGAAAGAACAATCTTCCTCCTCCAAATACAAAGGTCTATCAGGATTTCAGCCGTCCATTTCTGAACAAGGCTTTCTGGCACTATTTCCCTGAGGGAAATCTCCCTGATTCGCCAAAGGTTGCATTACTGCTGGGAGTTGCAGGGCTGGGAATGGCTTACATCCCAACAATCATGGCTTATTACGACAGAAAGCGAAAGAAGATTGAACAATCAGAGAGTGAGGGAGAGGAAGAGCAGAAAGCTGAGGAGGTGAAAAAAGAGAAGGAGAAAACTCCAAAGGACATTTTCAAGGAGGCATGGAAGTGATTGACATTGAGAGCAATGTTCACAGGCTTGTCTCAGCACCAACAGGAGCTGGAAAGAGTTATTTCGTGGGCTGGATGGCTGAAAAGCTGCATGAATCAGGAAAGAGATGGATAATTCTCGACACCAAAACAAAGAACCACATTGGCTTACTTTCCATGCCAAAGGTGAAACTGCTCAAAATCAAGCCACACACATCCTACAACTTCTGGAAGCTGATGGATCATGACTTTGTTGTCTGCATCCCTACAGAGAGAACAAAGACCAGAGAGCTGATTGAACAGTACAGAATCCTCCTTGATGTTATTTTCTCAGCCAAGAAGTCTGTGACAGTTTTTGTTGAGGAAGCCCACAACTACAACCCCAACCCATACGTTGCGGATGACATGCTTGAGCTGATAGCAAGGGAAGGCAGAGGATACAGAATAAACCTGATTTTCATCACCCAGAGCATTCAGGACTTTCCAAAGATTCTCTGGAGGCAGTGCAAGTTCACCTATCTTTTCAAATTCATGATACCGCAGGATGTGGCATACATCGGCAAGATGATTCCTGATTTTGCCAGAATCAACAGGGAGCTCAATCTTCATGATGTTCTTGAATACAACCACATCACCAACGAATATCAGATTATCAGAGCCCATCAAATTCAGAGGAGGACGAAGCATTATGGTTAAGAGAATAAAGCTGGAGTGGGATGAGTGGAACGTGAATCACATTGCGAAACATGGAGTTAGCAGAAGAGAAGTTGAAGAGGCAGTCAGAGATCCAAGAGCTAAAATGAGGAAAATTTCAAAAAACAGGTATGCACTAATAGGTTCAGCATGGGGAAGAATCATTACAGTTTTTCTTGATTTTCAGGGGAGAACGAGATACTATGTGGTTACAGCGAGAGATTCCACTGCAAAGGAGAAAAAGATATATAAGCGTAAATAGAGAAGGTAAATGATAATGAAATCTCCGAGATATTCTGAGAAAGATATTGAAGAACTTGAAAAAGAGCTTGCAAAAGCAGTTAATGATGAAAATGGATGGGTGGATGCAAGCGTTTATCTCGGTAAGAAAAGAGAGGTTGTTTCAGTTTATGTTGGAAACAAGATTCCTGTAAAACCTCACTATCGCAAGATCAACGGCAAGAGAGTTTATGTGAAAGCCCATTATAGAAAAAAACCGAAACATGCCAAGAAAACCAAACCTTAGCGATCTGAAAAAGAGATTCCAGATAAGATTTGCTGTTTTTTCATTGTTTTTTTCTATCTGGCTTCTTGTTGATGAGCTCATTAAGGAGGGCTATCTTTTCAGTCCTGAGGATGTCAGGATTCCAGGAACTCATGAGTTCATTATAACCCTCATTTTTGTCATCAATCTGTTGATTCTTTTTGCAAAAGTTATAACGAAACAGTTAAAAGAAATAAAAGAAGAATAGCACTGTGGAAACTGCTAAGGGCTGGACAACTGTCAGAATATCAATGACTACTTTCAAGCTTCTTGAGAGGCTTAAAGAAGATATAAATTCTTCACATGCCTTAGATTTGAGTTTCGACAAAATTTTATACATGTTACTATGCCATTTCTCAAAGGAGAGAGTTCTAATTTTAAAATGCAAGCGTTGTGGCCATATATGGGTATCCAAAACAAACCTGAAATATGTGACGTGTCCGAGCTGTCAGAGGAAAGTAAATGTGAAAAGGGAGCTTGTGAAAAGAGAATAGTCAATTCCCAGAAAGAAAAGGTATAGTGACCATGACTTTTCTCCAAGCATATTGCTGGTTTTTTGGAAAACATCTTGGAAAATTTTTATTGATACATTCAAATCAAATTCAAGGATGTGACCAATTCGAGCTATCATAGTGGAGTAAACGCTGAAAAGAGGATTCTCCTCTATTTTTGTTATCCACCACCAATTGGTGGATATAATTCTCTGGGGTGGTCACTACCTCTTTATCTACTCCTGTTTCAGCTTTAATTTTCGGTGATGTGTGATGGAGGAGATTGTAAATAATGCGATAAAGGCTGGAGAGACCGCAGTGAAGACAATACTGCCCGCATTTATTGTGGGAAGTGTGGTAATCTACGCAGTGAAGAAGTATCTGAACTTCTGAGGTGGTGGCGATGTACAAGAGAAAAAGACTGCTCAGCAAGAAAATAACTGTAAGCAACAACGCCATGAGCATTCCAAGGGATGGTGTTGTAAATGCAGTGATTCTTGACTGCAAGCTTGTTGTCAGCAATGCAGGAGCTTCAGCATGGAATGGAACTTATGAGGACATTCTCAAAGCTCTTGAGCTGATAAACCTTGCAGGCGATGGAACTCAGTCACACTGGAACGTCTCTGGCTTGGATGTTGCAATAGTGAACTTTTATGACTACACCGGCAAGACTGTGAATCCTGACGGTTCTGTGAGTGTTGGTGCTGGAGCATCGGCAACTTTCAACATTCAGCTGAAGCTGTATGGACCAATCTTTGCCATGCTGAAGAACAGCCTTGACTTGAGAGTGACCTTCAACACAACCATAGCAACAGATGTAACTCTTGATTCAACAAACAGCGAGATTGAAGTAACTCTCGATGAGAAGATATATGACAGCTATGAGGAACTTTATGCAGAATACGGAGAGAATCTGGTTTATGCCTATGAGCCAAAAGTGAGAGCTCTGACAGCAAGCCTGACAGCAAACACTGAGCTTGAGGATGCTGTTGAACTTCCCGTCGGAAATGTTTTGCTTAACAGGGGTTTCATTGTAACATCAAGTGGAGGAGCGAGAAGCAACAGCGTTGTTGACAAGTATGCAATAACAAAAGTTGCAGGAAGTGCCGAAACACTGTATGTTGTGAAGTTCTCAAGCTCTCAGGAGCTGGACAAGCATCAGTATGCTCTCAGTTCAGCTCTGACAGGAGTTACTGTAATGGACTTTGCAAATGAAATGGCAGCTCCTTTGAGAGGCTGGCTGTTCAGCAAAGGGGACATTGTCCTTCAGACAAAGAACTCCGCTTCTGGAAACATAAGATACATCAGCGAGGAATTCGTTGTTGTAAACACAGACGTCTGGTAACTTCAGGCCTTTCCAAATTTTTCTCAGGGTGATCGGATGAAGATTCTGAATTTTAGAATTAAAAAGGAGCATATAATAGGACTTGCAGTAATAGGTACAGGAATTTATCTTGCAACAAGGAGAAAAGAACCTGAAACACCTAAGGGGATTGTAGATAAGGTTTCAAGACAGGTGAACAGGTATTTTCCAATGAAGAAAACTGCAACAGCACGTACTAAAACGACAACAAGAACCCATACAGGCAGTGACAGTGTTCACAGGCTATTTGCGAGAGGAGGCACTGTTGGAGCTGCAAAATACGCACTCTCAGACAGCAAGGTAATATCAGATGCGGGAGGTGTCATAAAAACAAGAAAGGGAGGATACACCTATGATATCCACACTGTAAAAACTGGCTCTGGAAGACAGGTCACAGGTGTGACAGTTCACACACCATACAAACTCGGAGGACTGCCGTACAGCTATCACGTAGGTGAGAGTTGGGTTGCAGGACTATGAATCCTATCCAGCCTGTCATCGATTTCTACGAAGGACTTTACAGACAGGAGAAGGAAGCTGAGGAGAAAGGAGACATAGCAGGGCAGATAATTCCAGATTTGCTTTTAGTTGACACATACAAGGTTATTGCACATCCGGAGGAAAGAACTCCCGAAAACCTTGCATGGGCTGGATTTGACATTGCAACCACATTTTTTCCACTTGGAAAGGCTGGAAAGGTTGTGAAATTAGGGGCTAAAGGTGGTAAAATGTTTGAGAGTCTGATTGTAAAGATGGCAGGAGAGGGAATTCTCAAAGAGGCTGGAAAAATAGCTGAGAAAATAGGAATAAAGGAGGCTGGCGAAATAGCTGAGAAGGTTGGGGTAAAGGAGGCCGAGAAGACTGTTGCAGGGAAGACGATTGGTGAGATACTTGCAACAGGAACAAGATCAGCAAGGGAGTTCATTGCCATTCCAGTCAAAGCAGTTGATGAATCTGCAATGAGAAGAGGGCTGAAATACGGACTTGGAGGAGTTGGACTCGGATATCTTGCTGGCAGGGTTGGAACTGGTGACTCTTCATCTGGAGATCAAGAAGACTTCTGGGATAAGATTCCAATTATTGGGGATATCAAGAGAACAGTTCAGAATGTGAACAAGACTGTTGATAAAACTGCATGGCTTGTTCTCGGTGCTGTTGGAGTTTACGCTTACTTCAAGCTGAGGAAGAGGTGAGATTATGGAGGCATGCGATCATGATCTGCTCCTCAAAATTGCAACGGATGTTGAATGGATAAAAGAGAGAGTTGATAGAATGGATGGAGATATCGAGGAGCTGAAGAGCTTCAAGTGGAAAATCGTTGGCATTGCCTCCGCAGCAGCCATTGTTGTCAGTTCTGCCTACTTTGTGCTGGGCTATGTGGTGAGATTATGACGAAGAAAAAGAAGGCTAAAATCTGCGTCAGGAAAGGAAACAGAAGGAGATGCAAGGAGATTACAATAAAATCAGGTGTGTGGAGTGATAAGGCATTCAGTTCAGTCAAAAATCTGCTCAACGAGGCAAAGAGAATGGCAAAGAAAGACAGCTATGCAACAACAATCAGGAGGCTCAATCTCATCAGAATATGGAACAAGAACAGGAATGAGATTCTTGCCAGAAGAATTACAACTGTTATGGAGAGGTTGAAGAAAATGCATGTAAGAGGTGAGATTTAAAATGATTCTGCCCTTCACAATTACAATTCCGGCTTCAACAAGTCAGAGAACTGAATTAATCAAAGAGAACGTCCCTGAAGGAATAATAACAAGAGTTTATATTGACATACCATCAGGCTGGGCTTACACTGCTGGAATTCAGATTGAAGTTAATGGTAACTTGATTTTGCCGACTCCAACAAAGTCTGAGGAGTTTATAACAGGAGATGACACCAATCTGGAATTCAGAATCTACGAGAGAGTTTCAGAAGGGGAATTAATGATTCTTGGAGTGAATTTTGATACAAATGACCACTCATGCGTGTTGTTTGTTGAATTGCTTACTCCGGAAGAGCTATGCCTGTTGAAGGAGGTGGGTTAAGGATGGTTAAGTGGAGAATTATCATAAATGGTGAAGTAATCGAGACTTCAAACCTTAATCAGGAGCTGATCAAGCTCATGCATCGCTACGGAGCTTTCACAGCTAAAAACACAAACTACGGGAGTGTGGAGAATGGGGGAGTTGTGGTCGCTCTATTTTATTTCCCAAGAGCAAATAAAACAGCAAAAGTATTCAGAATGATTGAAAAACCTGCCAAAGCTACTGGTGGAACTCCTCCCAGACAGTCAAGCGTAAGATCCGCTTCCTGGAAGAAGTCGAAAGAATTATCGACAACATCTCACGTCCCACCCAAAACAGCAACCCCAACACCCAAACCAGCAACTCATCTTTCTGAAACAGTAAATGAAAGGAGAAGGGATGTAAAAAAATGGCTTATTCTTGGAGGAGGCTTGCTTTTACTCATGAAAATATTGAAGAGGTGATCTTATGCCTTTAAGCAACATAAAAGGTTATGAGGACTTCAAGAAAATCACTTTGACAAGAATAGGAATCGAGGACAAGCCGACAAAGTCAGAAGAAGCTGTAACACCAGAACCAACAAAAAATGCATCAGATAGTAAAACAGGAGTAACAAGTTTTGAGCTTACACTTGATACGGAAAATAAACAGTTGGTGCATTGGCATGTTGAATTCAGCGGAGCATGTGATTGTAAAATTCAGGTTAGCCTGGATAACACAAACTGGTATGATACCGCTAACACCCATTCTGCAACAGGAACAGGAATATGGGATGACTGGGATTTTATCGGCTTCAGGTATGTGAAGCTTGTTGTTACAGCTGGAGCAGCAATAGATGTCACAGCCTTGATTTCGGCAAAATGAGGTGAAAAAGATGGCTCTGATGAAGAAAAGCCAGTATGATAAAGATGCGGATGGAATAATAGATCAGGCTAAGGATGCAGACACAGTTGATGGTAAGCATGCAACAGACTTTGAGCAGGTAGCAAATAAGGGAGCAGCAAATGGATACTGCGATCTTGATGCAAACTCACTTGTTCCACTTTCGAGAATACCAACTCCATTGACTGGTAAAGATGCAGACACTGTTGATGGTAAGCATGCAACAGACTTTGAGCAGGTAGCAAATAAGGGAGCAGCAAATGGATATGCACCTCTCGATGCAAATTCTCATGTGCCAGTTGCAAACCTGCCAGATGTCGTAAAAACCTCCAATTTACAGAATTTTAATGGTCTGAGGAGTTTGGGAACAATATATCAGAACACAACAGGTAAGTACTTATTGGTTCTTGTTACTGTTTACATAGGTGTCGGCACAAGCTTAGATATTAGTGCTTTTACTGGAAATGTAGGAGCCACAGATGAACAAGCACGTTCACGTAATGCGACCTCCAACTTATTGTACACATCAATTGTCTTTGTTGTTCCACCAAATTTCTATTATAAGGTACGGGCAGCAGATTCAGGTAATTTCTTATATATGTGGTGGGAGGTGACCATATGACCAGAATAAAATTGAAGACTGGATTGGGCTACCTCGTAGAGAAAGCTACAGGAAAAATTAGGGTTAAGTTTGATCTACCAGCAGGAGAACATGAGTTCGATACCACAAAGTATGACATTGTTGAAGTTAAAACGAGAGCAGAGCTCAATGCGATTACTGTCGAGCCTGAAATGTCACAAAAAGAACAGCATAACATCCAGATAAGGCAATTAAAAGAACAAATCCTTGAAAAGCTGATTGAAGGAGATACAACAAACCTGAAGACTATGAGACAGCAATACAGACAGTTAAAACAACAGATTAAGCAAAAAATTGTATAAAAATTAGGTTGGTATAGGGAACTTATCAACAACCTCCCTGTAAAAATCAATTGCCAAGTTAATTTTGTCCAGGTAATTTTTAGAGCCAACTGTGAGGCTTGCCCTTCCCTGCATGAAGTCGCTTATTTCATTTGGAATTCTGTTTCTAACAAAGAAGTTATCAGCCCATTTCCTTACTGTGACTGCTGAAACTTTCTGTTTTGTTATTTCCGCTGGGACATTCATTCTGTTTGTTGTCATGTCATAGCTGTAATTGTCTGGAAGTTTTTGAAGTTTCCTGGCAAATTTAGCAGGCATAATAGCCATATACCCCTTCTTTTTGCCTTTTGAAGTCCATCCAATCCTGATTACAGCAACCCCATCGTAATACTCCACCATGTCTGGGTTAAAGTCTTTAAGAACTTTGTATGCATGTTCAAGCCTTACTCCTGTAAACACTAAGAATTTGAAAAGCATTTCATCAATCTTACCCCATTTTTCTCGTATATACTTCCATGCTTTTACAATATCTTCATTGCTTGGGTATATTTCCCTTGCTCCAGTCTCCCTGACTTTCAAAATCTCTAAATACTCGCTGGCAACGAATTTATCAAGCTTATCTCTGCTAACAAGGTAGTGTATCAGATTTCTCATTGCCTTAACGAAGTTATTGTAATTTCTTTCCACACTGTAAACAACTTCTCTGAGCTCTTCTTTAGAATGAATTACTTTCCCTGAGAGATGTTTGTCAAGAATCCTCACATATTCGGCTATTGTCCTTTCATCCACAATTGGTGGCTTCTTTTCCTTCTTTAAGTAGTCTGCAAAATCCCCTCTGGCTTTTGTCTTCTCTTTTCCCCTTCCTATTATTTCCACGTTCTCTCTAATTTCATCCCAGTTTATTATATTCTTCGGGTGATGAAATCTCTCGTGGCTGTATTCCTCCATCGTGGGCTTAGAAGGCCGTCGCTCTATCCATGCTGAGCCACGGGCCCATTACTGGATTGCCTTGAGGTATTACAGCCCACCTTCCATCTGCTTATAAAGATTTAGGGTCCTTCCCAAATCACATCTCAGCCAACCTTTGTAACTTCTTTTTTTCTCTGAAACCCAGAGCAACAACCACGCCAACCAAAAAGACATTAACAGCCACGAATTTGTAAACAGACCTCCTCGTATAGCGGTGCAATTTCCTCAAACTGAATGACTTTGCGAGCTTGAAAACATCTTCAATCACAGATCTCACAGACTTAAAATCCTCCCATCTCTGCAGCAAATTCATCAGCTTAGCCTTTAAACCCTTAAACAGCTTAATCTCACTCTTCAAATTCTTAGAGCTAAAAATACTCAAAGGGTAGCTCAGCAAACCGTCAAGCCTTTCAATGTCAAAGTTGCTTCGAGGAAAGATCAGAGGAATGACTCTGTACTCATTAATCCCAACCAGATAGTTCTTGTAAGCATAAAAGCCTTTATCCATGATCACCATATCTCCACTCCTTACTATTCTCCTCCTTCTAAGCTCTTCCATGACCTCTCTGAATATCCTTGCCTCATGCCTGTTTGCTGGATGCAGCAAGAACAGTAAAGGCTTCATAGAAGGATACTCCAAAACAAGCGTGAGCTTCATGCCAATAAACTTCCCCTTCGAAGAATATCCCCACTTATACGCTTTCCCTTCCAAATCTTTCTGCCTGACAGGATTCCTGAACCAGTTTACATCTATGCTGATGTCAGTGCAATCCACGATGAGCTTAGAATTCCTAGCTCTTCTCTTCGTAATGGCATTCAGAATTCTCAGAATCATGTTTATGAATCCATTTAAGCTGAACTTTGAAAGGAAAGTGTAGACGTAGCTTTCTTTAGGCACTTCTTCCTCTTCTATTCCCATAAACTCTCTTAACTCCTCTCTTTGCTTTAATTCGCTGACAACATGGCTTATTCTGGTTGAGAAGAACATTGAAGTTGTTACGATCTTTAACACCGGAATTGCTTTTAGGTTGGTGTACTTTGTAATGACCTTCTTCACCTTCCTTAAATCGAAAATATTAAGTATTTTTGATAATAACTGCCATCTGTAGTCTGTTCGGCAGACTACCAGCGGGATTTGCATTGAAACCACCGGAGGAGGCTTACGTCTCCTCCTACATAAGTTTTACGGTTTTTGATGAGTTTGTTTCCTTTGCAGAGTGATTTTTTAATGTCTCTTTGTGTGGGAGGGTTGGATTGTCTGTTGTTTGTGGATTAGGTGTGTTAGGGGAGAGATTGGGTGAGAGGTTGTGTAATTACCCTAAAGAGATTATAGATCGGGTTAGAATTTAAGACTCCTGAAAATGGAGATTGAAAGATCACTGAGCCACCTATGTACCCTTTGTGGTACTCGATGGTTAGAATTTAAGACTCCTGAAAATGGAGATTGAAAGTTGACATTCTCGTTCTCATCTTTTAAGAATTCATGGTCGTTAGAATTTAAGACTCCTGAAAATGGAGATTGAAAGACTGGGTATCAGGGTTTACTGGTCTCGCTTCATCGTGGGTTAGAATTTAAGACTCCTGAAAATGGAGATTGAAAGGTGTCTTCCTCCCTTGACAGGTTGTCAGCCCTGTACTGTTAGAATTTAAGACTCCTGAAAATGGAGATTGAAAGTTTTACATGGCTTCAACCTCCTCTTATCAGCTACCGGAGTTAGAATTTAAGACTCCTGAAAATGGAGATTGAAAGTCTGGTATCTCAACCTTCCTCAACGGCGGATTGACCATCGTTAGAATTTAAGACTCCTGAAAATGGAGATTGAAAGCAGAATATGAACTAGAAGCTGGAGATGAAATTCCACAGGAAATGTTAGAATTTAAGACTCCTGAAAATGGAGATTGAAAGACTTTAAGATCACATGTTTCAATTAAAGGGCATCTTCCGTTAGAATTTAAGACTCCTGAAAATGGAGATTGAAAGTCTACTTCACAAAGCATGTTGACATCATCAGTTCTTGTTAGAATTTAAGACTCCTGAAAATGGAGATTGAAAGAAGAATCCATTGGCATTGCAATTGAATCTTAGACACTGTTAGAATTTAAGACTCCTGAAAATGGAGATTGAAAGTACAAAGGTTTCTACAATACATATATTTTATATTCAAGGTTAGAATTTAAGACTCCTGAAAATGGAGATTGAAAGAATCTATCTGAGACATAGGTAATGTTACCACTACCATCGTTAGAATTTAAGACTCCTGAAAATGGAGATTGAAAGATGTTAGCTGAGTCTTTCAACGTTTCTCTGTTTTCTTAGTTAGAATTTAAGACTCCTGAAAATGGAGATTGAAAGCACTTAACCTCTTCCGTAAACTCGCTTATATCGTACACCGTTAGAATTTAAGACTCCTGAAAATGGAGATTGAAAGCAGTTTTAGGGAATCTTGAACTCAACCATGCAAAAAGTGGTTAGAATTTAAGACTCCTGAAAATGGAGATTGAAAGATAGTAGATAACTGACAGTTGTGAAGCCGAATGATCTACGTTAGAATTTAAGACTCCTGAAAATGGAGATTGAAAGCCAATTTCTGGATTTCATTCCACAGTTCCTCACACCCGTTAGAATTGAAGACTCCTGAAAATGGAGATTAAAAAACAAAAATTAAAAGA
>JALUWC010000200.1 GCA_027019885.1 Geoglobus sp. | reverse complement strand
GCCATTGATCCCAGAAAGCTAAACATTTGGATGGTCTTCAACCCCAGCTACATCAACGAGTACATCTACGAGCTTTACGAGGACGGAATAATCAGGTTCTTTGCCTTCGAGCCAAAAATGCAGTTCGAGCTCAGGGAGTTTGCTGAGGCAAGCATGAGACTCGAGGAAATCCAGAGCCTTGCCTACAACATTCTGGTTGACAGGTACGAGAGGGAGTATGGTGAGGTCGACATAGAGGAGTTTGCAGAGTTCATCAGAGAGTCTGAGATGATCCACCATGCAGCGAAGAAGGGTCTGGATCTCAAAATTCTGAGCCTTAAAAGCAAGGGGATCATCAGGGACAGGTACGACAGCGTTGAGGAGACGGAGTTCGGGGATATTGAGATAGAGATTATAGGAAAAAGGGACATCAAGGAAAAGATCCTGAACGGTGGCAAGGCATTACATGCCTTCTCACCAGCAAGCATGACCAGGGGCTTCAGAACCTGGGAGTCAGCAAGCTTTGTCCTCCTGGTCTTTGGGGCTTTCATGCAGTGTGTCTGGGAGGGAGCTTGCAAACAGCTAACACCGTTCTGGCTTGAGGAGGCAGAGACAACGTTTGGAGAGAGAGCGTCATCATACAGGAGTGTCAGGGAAATCCAGACCTCAGCAAGTGAAGTGCTTGAATATCAGGCCAGACTTGTTGCCGGACTTAATGCGGAGTTCTGGATATCGACCCAGAATCCAAGACAGATAAGAGCCTCTACATACGGACAGCTTCACCAGAAAACCCTTCTTGCTGGTTTCTACGACATTGACTACGTTCTGTACCAGAAGAGAGAGAAAATGATGTTTGAGAGCAAGCCAGAGCTTTATGAGCGAATCTCATCCAAGCTTCCAAGGGGTTTTGCTGTCGACATCCTCACGATAGACAAGCCCCAGCTTGTTGAGTATATGGTCGCAATACCACCCTGCCACATCCCAAGAGACAATGAGAGCTTTGTTGAGTTTATGAGGCTTTACAGACGGTGGAAAAACGAGTTTGGATACTATCACTACCCTTAGGAGGTGTTGAGTTTTGATAAGCCTGTTTGTTCTTATTGCACTTCTTGCTGTTTTGCTTGTTGCAGGAATTGCTGCATATCTGAGCATTAAAGCCTACACGGAGAAAGGAAAGGTAGAGAGAAGCTGGGATCCAGAGGAGAACGAGGCTGAAAAGGTACTGTATGAGACAGATTTCACCGTGCAGAGAAACGATCGAACTCTCAGAGCGATAGTAGGCAGGAAGATCGTGGCTTTTTTCGGAGACAGTCCAATGAAGGTTCTGGTTGTTACAGCAGCTCTCTTCGGAGTGCTCAGCTACATCCTGCTTACAGGTCCCGGGAGACTTGCGTTTGAGGCTAAGCTGAGCTATGTAGGAGCGTTCATGAGTGCACCTATTGTCACACCCCTTGAGACATTGCTTGTCGGGGTGGGAATGAGCATTGTTGTCTGGACGTTCATCAGAAACTCCCTATCTGGCAAGATACTTCTCATTGGAAGGAACTTTGCTGTTCTGAAAGATAATCCAATGCTGGCACCATTCAATGCTGGGATGGTGTATGAAATCTCCAGAATAGGTGGCAGCATTGCTGCAAACTACCTGATGAGAAACGACAGCATGGATGCACCAAGACACGGAACTGAGAAGAGATGGGGTAAGAAGGCCACTCTCCTGATACCAGATGGCTATGAGAACTTCATAAAGACAATAACACTGCCAGTCATAAAGGTGAAGTTGATATATGGTCCGATAAAGATCTCCTACACACGAGGTTCAAGCTTCTGCGATTTTGTCCTCACACTGGATGCTTCTCTTCTTGACAGGCAAACTGCAGTTAAGGTGGTTGATGAGATAGAACACAAGCAGAGACAGCTTGAGAGAATGCAGAGCAAGTTCAACGACCTCATGAGGGAGCTCCATATCCTGAGCCATGATGCCGAAGAAGCTTTGCAGTACAAGCTCCGTCCGATTCTGAGAAACCTGAGCGAGGTTAACAGGGCGATGGTGTTCCACCAGGAGGTCATGGCCGAGATGGTCAAGACGATGAGGGCTGTTTTTGAGAAGGTTGAGATAAGAACAAGGGAGGAGGAGTAGAATGGACGCTCTCGAGTTTTTCAGGATTAGAGGTGAGAAGATCAAGGATCTATTGAGCAAGGATAATGAGAACAGCGTTCTGAATCAGAGGGTAAGAGAGTTCTACAGGGTAAAAACGAGAATCAAATACGAGGTTGAGTCTGCGAAGAGAGCAATAGAGATGAGGCAGGATGAGGCTGCAAAAAACAACCTTGACAGGATTCTGAGCTATGTCGATGATCTGGAGGCTGTGAGCAAGGAGGTTGCACAGGCCTACATCGACTTCATCAAGTGGGAGAATGACGCTCTTAAGGGGTTGAAGGCTGATGTCGTGGTTGATAGAGAGGAAGTAAGATACGTAATCAGAGGAATAATGGCAACAGCCGACTACATAGCAAGTGTGGACATGAAGAGCATGCAGAACAGAGTGATCAAGGAGAAAGAGATACTCAGGAGGTATGGGCTGAGTGAAACATCACGCTTCAGAGGGAGGCTCAGAGATGCACTGAAGTCAGCCGGGAT
>JALUWC010000199.1 GCA_027019885.1 Geoglobus sp. | reverse complement strand
GTTATCAGAGAGGTGGATGATGCAATGTCAAGCTACGATTTTGCGAGAGCCCTGAAAACAGTAAGGAGCTTCACATGGTATGAGTTTGCAGACGATTACATAGAGCTCGTGAAGAACAGGCTGTATTCAGGAAGCGAGGAGGAGAAACTCTCTGCTAAATACACCTTACACAAAACAATTTCGGCTCTCATAAGGCTTTTGGCTCCGATAACCCCGTTTATTGCTGAGGAGTGCTGGCAGATATTCACAGGGGACGGCAGTGTTCACAGGCAACCCTATCCTGAGGTTGAGGAGAGGTTTATTGATGATGGGGCTGAAAGAAGGGGAGACATCATACGGAGGGTTGTTGAAGAAGTGAGGAGGTACAAGCACGAGAGGAGGATGGCTCTAAACGCTCCAATGGGCAGAGTCTATATAGTTGCCTCTGAAAAAATAGATATGAGGGATATTGCAGGAGCCCTGAATGCTGAGGTCGAGCTTGTTGATAGTGTTCCTGAGATAGAAACAAGAGTTGCAGAACTGAAGCCAAAATACAGCATAATTGGCCCCATGTTTAGAGATAAAACTCAGGCAATTCTGGCATCAATCAAAAACCTGACGGATAATGAAATGTTAAAGCTTATAAATGATGGAAAGATTACTATTAATGTAAACGGATCTGAGATCGAGCTCAAGAGGGAATGGTTTGATGCAAGGGTTGAAAAGGTTGTGGGGGGTAAGGATGTGGATGTGCTTGAAGCTGAAGATATCCTTATAATAATCGATAAGGGTGGTTGAGGATGGATGAACAGAAGTTGAGGGAGCTTTTTTCTGAGGAGACAACATTTCATCACATTCTCAGGTGCGTTCTCAATCTCACGCCATCTGAAATAGAGGTTTATCTTGCTTTACATCAGCATCCAAATGTGGGCGTTGATGAGCTTGCCGATGTCATAGGAAAGGACAGAAGCGGGATTTACAGAAGTCTGCAATCCCTGATGGACAAAGGGCTTGTGGAAAGAGAATACAGGATTTTGAAGCATGGTGGCTACAAGTATCTTTACGTTCCAATCCCGATTGAACATCTCAAGGAGAAGTTGAGGATCGAGCTTGAGAGCTGGTTTCAGAAACTGAATGAAATCGTGGAGGAATTCGAGTTCGAAGCCAGACCAAAAAAATCAGAGTTTTAAATACAGATTTTTCAGCATCAAGGCATCTTCCTCAAGATTTGGGCTCTCACACACTATCATTCCCTCTGCATCGAATTCTTTCAGCACAGCAAGAAAATCTCTGTAGTTGAAATCCGATTCTCTCAGGTTGAGGTGGCTTTTTTCTCCCTTTGTTCCATAATCTATTCCGCTGATGTGTATGTGCATCTCTTTCAGCGTATCACTTCCAAGAATCTCCTCAATTCTTTCCATGAGGCTGAAAAATTCGTCTTTTGTGTTGTATCTCCCAGTTCTGGCATGAATGTGACTTATGTCAATGCATGGAAGCACATTATCCAGATCTGCGCACAGTTCAATGATCTCATCAGGCTCTCCAAACTGTTCCCTCCTCCCCGATGTTTCGGGTCTGAGGGTTATATTGAGGCCGGCAGCACTTTCAGCGATTTTTTCTACCGACTCTCTCACTCTTCTGAACGCCACATCCCTCGTTCGCTTCATGTAATACCCCGGGTGAAAAACGACATCACCTGCACCCATAACGCTTCCAATTTTTGCAGCATCAAGGATTCTCTGCATGCTCTGCCTGACTTTAATTTCACTGTCAGCGTTCAGGTTTATGTAGTATGGAGCGTGAACACTCAGCCTCACATTCAGGCTCTCTGACACCATTCTGACATTTATGGCAGTTTGCTGACTCATTTTCACTCCTCTCACAAACTGAACCTCCATGCAGTCCAATGAAAGCTCTTTTATTTTCTTGACACCATCAGCCGTGCTCCTTCCATCACTTGAGTTGGGAACTCCTGCCGTTCCAAACAGCATCTATTCAGCTCCCTCTAAATCAATTGGTTCAAATTTTGTGCCGTAATATATTATTCCATCCTCGCCATCTTCTCCAAATTTTCTGAACACAGCCCTGACTCTTTTCCCGATTTCAATGTCCTCTGGACTGCACACAATCTGCGACATTACAATTGGGCCAGACTCGAGCTTCACAAGTCCAACAACATACGGTTTCTGAAGCTTGTATGAGTCTGAAGCATCGTGAATTACCGTATAGCTTATAACAGTTCCCATCTCTCCAAGTTCAACCTCCCTTATTTTGCTCTTCCTTCTGCATTCAGGACACAGATTTCTTGGAGGATAGAACTTCCTCCCGCAGTTTGTGCATTCAGTCCCAATTAAATTGTACCTGTATCTTATTTTCCTCCAGAATCTCGGAAGCATGACATCACCTCCTGAAAACAGAAACAACTGCTGTTGCTCCAGTACCTCCTAAATTCAGAGCCATTCCCCTTTCCGCATCAACCTGTCTCTTTCCAGCCTCCCCTCTGAGCTGAAGGACGATCTCACCAGCCTGTCTTATACCCGTTGCACCAACTGCATGACCACAGGCTTTTAAACCGCCTGACGGATTCACGGGATACTTTCCTCCTATCTCAACTTCTCCCTCTCTCACAAGCACATGCC
>JALUWC010000198.1 GCA_027019885.1 Geoglobus sp. | reverse complement strand
TGAGTGCCCTGATAAAGCCCAAGGATGAACTGGCAGTTAAAGCCGAGCTTTACGGAATTGATAGCCTGTCTCCTGAGGAATTTGAAGCCTGGTACTGCTCGCCATACGCATCTTCAATAGCCTACACAATAGAGGAAGTTGTTCCGAAAGGAGATGTGAAGATTCTCAGGAGAGTTACAGAGGTGCAGGAGGGACTGATAAGTGCGTCATCATCTGTCTTTGCCTCAATGTTCGTGCTGACAGCAGGGATTTCTCTGATTGCCATATTCACCTCTGAGAAGATGTACTTGGAGACGGGAATGAGGTTCTTCGGAATAATGGCCGCCATGGGCATATCGAGGCAGAAGCTCTATCTGCAGGTGATGGCAGAGATCTTCACCGCCTCGCTGATCTCTGCTATTCTCACATACATCGCAAGCATCTACATTGCTGAATTTGTGAGCAGGTCGGTGTTTGGTATTGAGTTTGAGGCTCTTTCCGAGCTTCTCGTGCTGTCCGTGACCGTGCCTGTCCTGATATCTTTCATCGCTCTGGCACTGCTGAGAAAGGGGCTGGAAAGGGATGTGGTGGAGGTTCTGAGGTGGTAGAATGCTGATGAAAACCGTGCTCTCCTCAATCAGACACAGGGCAAAACTCCACATACCTATGATTCTCGCCGTGGCTCTCTCCCTTTCCCTGATCGGAGCCTCCGGAATCCTGCAGAACAGCTTCGACACAGTAGTTGAGAAGGAAATGAGGAAGTACGGGGCAAACGTGATTCTGAAACCTGAGAATGGAGAAGTGGAGAATGCGGTTTATCCTGGGGATGAATGGGTGGCAATTTACGTAAAAACTGCCAGAATGGGTGGATCTGAGATCAGCCTTGCGGTGACGGATGTTGAAAGGCTCATGCAAATGAATCCTGCCTGGGTTTTGAGAGGGGAGGGAGATGTTATTGTCGGGAGAGAGGTGGCTGAGAGGCTTGGAATAGAGAGTGGAGATGCAATCGAGGTGAATGCAATTAAAGGCAGGGCAGCGATCCTCGATTCCGGAACTGAATTCGACTCGTTTGTGATTCTAAGCGGGACTGCTGAGAAGGCCACAATGGTTCTGATAAGGACAGACAGCCCGGACAGGTATCGAAGCGGAGATGCGATAATACTTGAGGAGATGGTCAGGACCAAGTTCTCCTTCCTGAGGGGCATAGAGAAGCTCCTCCTGTACATAGCAGGAGTTTCTGTAGTGTCGAGCCTGATAACGATAGTGAACCTCTCCAGAGCTGATGCTGGGAAGAGAAGAAGGGAGTTTGGGATAATGAGGGCTGTTGGTGCAGATACGAAGATGATTGGAAAGCTGATACTGACAGAATTCGGAATTCTCGCTATGATTTCAGCCCTTCTGGGAGCGATCTTCTCGGTAATCCTGTCCTGGGTCATCCTGGCCAAGACTGTAGGTACGCTCCCGGACCTGAGCTCTGAATCGCTTGCAGCTCTCATTTCTCTTTCAGCTGGAGCGTTTTATGCCGTTTCGCTCATGTATCTGGTAGAATCATCCAGAAAGGAGGTTGTGAACGAGCTTGGAGGTGAGTAAGGTGATAGATGTTGAGAATGTGGTGAAGAAGTATAACGGGTTTACGGCTCTGAACGGAGTCACCTTTGAGGTTGACAGGGCCGAATGGCTAACGATTATGGGGCCTTCTGGAAGCGGAAAGACCACTCTGCTCAACCTGATAGCGGGGCTCGACACGCCCACCTCGGGGAAGATTGCTGTTTGCAATGAGATCATTTCGGAAATGAGCCACGATGAGAGAGCTAAATTCAGGAGAGAGAACATAGGAATTGTTTTCCAGCAGTTCCATCTCATCCCTTACCTGACAGCCCTTGAAAACGTGATGCTCGCCCAGTACATCCACAGCATGCCCGACAGGAATGAGGCTTTAGACGCCCTGAGGCTGGTTGGACTGGAGAGCAAGGCTGAAAACTACCCTTCCCAGCTCAGCGGAGGGGAGCAGCAGAGGGTTGCGATAGCAAGGGCAATAATAAACGATCCTGCTGTGATCCTTGCAGACGAGCCAACGGGAAATCTCGATGCCGAGAATGAGAGAATCGTTCTCGAGATCTTTGAGAGGCTGAAAAATGAGGGGAAGACGGTAGTTGTTGTCACTCACAATCCAGAGGTTGCTGAGTTCGGGGACAGAACAATTAAAATTCATCATGGAGAGGTTGTCAGCGGGAATAACAGCCGGCTCACACATTTCCTGCAAACCGATTGAACCCTCTCTCATGGATTTATCCCGGCAGAAGACAATCAGAAAACCATTTCTTCAAGCATATCTTTCTCAATTCCAAGCCTTATTTCCCTTGCAATTCTCCTTCCCATGTACATGTTCTCCCCGAACAGCACATACGAATAGGGTGACGCTGGAATGCCCACACTCGATCCTGCAACAATTCTGGCAGATATTTCAAAGTAGTAGATCTCTCCATTCTCGTCTATTATGCTTTCAAGGCAGAACGGTCCAACCATTCCCGGTTCGGCTATCCTCTTTGAATGCCGGTAAACTCTCTCTCCATCTCTGAGAATTCTTGAAAGCAGGCTTTCCCTGACAACAAGAGGGATATTGCCTATAATGGTGTAGGT
>JALUWC010000197.1 GCA_027019885.1 Geoglobus sp. | reverse complement strand
TCGCTCCCGTACTTTTTATCTGCTCTGCCTTGATTTTTCCAGATTTCAATCTGACCTCGGCCAATTCAGGAACTGCAACAAGACCTCCTCCGCCCCCACAGCAGAAGTTCAGTTCTCTGCTTGGTTTCATCTCTCTGAAATCGTCAGAAATCTGGTGAAGGATAAATCTCGGCTCTTCAATAAGCCCACCATTCCTTGCAGCCTGGCAGGGATCGTGGTATGTGAGCGGTTCTTTTATTGCTGACTTTGGTGAAATGTCGCCTTTTTTTATGTATTCTGCAACAACCTCAACAACACTTCTTATCTTGAAATCTCTTCCAAACCACCTCGGAAACAGAAACTTGTAAACCCTGTACGCATGTCCGCACTCGGTTATCACTATTTCTCTGGCTCCCACCCGTTCAGCCTCATTTTTAATTCTTTCAACAGTCTGTCTGGCTCGTTCCATGTCACCAAGGAAAAATGCAAATACCGAAGCCTCAAAAATGCTCAGAGTCCAGCTTTCCCCAACTGAATTGAATATCTTTGCAGCTGGAACTATTGTGTGGGCTCCCTGGAGGGGAACGTACAGAATATCTGCACTCTCCTGAACTGGAATTTTAACATTGTGCTGTTTTTCAAGCATTTCTATGCTCAGTCTGAACATCTGGAGGTGTTTTTCCCATCTCTTTCCCTTTGCAATCTGTGTTTCAGCCAGATCATGAAGGCTTGATGGTCTCTTTCCAGCAGAGGTCAGAATTCCTCGCGCTCTGCTCACGTATGATGCTGTCTCAACAGAAAACGGACAGTGTATTGTGCATCTTCTGCATCCCGTGCACTCAAAGGCATAGGTGTAATACTTCTGATATTCTCCCTCCAGATCTGCATTTTCAATTTTTCTCAGCTCCCTCGCCTTCAATGATGCAGCATGATGGGCTTCGCTATCTGTTAAAAACATGTGACAGGCCTTCAGGCATGAACCACATCTAACACACACATCAGCAGAGTCTACTTCAGGCATTCTGCCACCTCAGAGGGAGGTAGGATGTTACAAATGCTCCTACAGAGTGGAATAGCTTCCCGTAAGGGAGGTATGCGATAAGTATCTGGGCAAGCAGGAAGTGAATCAAAAGAAGCGAGTCGTATCTTGGAGTTATCGGCGAGAATGAAACGATAGAGAGTATATATGCTGTGAGATTATAGTGGTGGCCTGAAAAACGCATTAGCAGCCCACTCACAGCAATCGAAATGAGCAGCAGAAGAACAAGATAGTCTTCAGTTGTGGAGATAACCTTGGCTTCTCCAAATCTTCTGAGAAGGAGGATGAGCATCGAGATAAGAAAAATAAGCCCGAAGAACGATCCCAGGAGGAAAGCAAGCTTTTCATTAATTTTAATTCCTGCGAACATCCTTATGTGTCCCGCAAGGATTAATGCGAGACTTAAATGAAATGCCCAGGAAATTGTCCAGAGAGTTCTGTCACTTCTGAAAATGGGCGTAAAAAGTAAAATCTGGCTGAGGTATGTTGAGACTCTTTTGAAGGTACTAATCTTTGCGTAGGGAAAAATCGGATGTGATTGAATTCCTTTACCAAAAAATCTAATCAGACGCCAAATCAGGCCAATGATGAAAACTCCAAAGGTGAAATATGGGAGCTTTGTGAATACGAAATCCATCACTTCACCTTCTTCAGGACAAATCTTATCTGGTTCCCCTCTCTACAGCAGTCAATAACCTCTATGCCCTCTTTCTCTGCCCACAGCGGTATGTCAACTATCGTTCCTGGATCAGTCGTTAAAACCTCCACCTCCTTCCCCACCTCAATCTCCTTTATCTGCTCGATGAGTTTTAAAAGAGGTTCAGGGCATGTGAGGCCTCGGAGATCAATAAGTGCCATGAGTATACTCTTATCAAAAATTGCAATAAAAATGTTTTGGTGAAGGTATGAATTTTGTCCAATTTTTCAGCATCATTTTGGGATAAATTGTAACACTAATACATATTGTTTAGATGTGACGCAAATCAGATACATGGTTCATGTTAAAGTGCATGTGGACAGCATTTGCAGAAAAGCGAAGCGTCTATTCGTCAATGATCTCGTAGCTGAAAAACTTCTTTACGTTAAGCCCAAGTTCAATCTCACAGGCTTTTAGAATCATATATGGCACCACACAGGTTGAATGTCTTATGTCTGCAAGTCTGTAAACCTTATTTTCCGGGATCTTGGTCAGAATATCCTTAATATCAAGCACCCCAAGCTTTTCACCGTATCTCTGCACATCGGGACATTCAGAATTTATCTTAACCTTCACCTTCCTTTTATCCAGTTTCTGGACACATATCTCTGTTTTATACCCGCAGGGCTGATCCTTGACAATGATTTTCATGGCCTCCGTTTTTGGAGAAACTATATAATTTTTTAACGCAAATTTTATCCAACTGCAAAGGCAAATGGTGATGACATGAAAGAGAAGTGGAGCGAGTACAGCAAATCAATTGAAAAGAGCAGAGAGTACCACAAGAGGTATCAGATTGCAATAAACAGCCCCCTGAGAAGAAAGATTCTTAAAATGCTGAGGGAAGGCAAGGATCTGAGTCAGATAAAGGAGGAGATCAAGCTGAAGGATGATGATCTGGAGTAC
>JALUWC010000196.1 GCA_027019885.1 Geoglobus sp. | reverse complement strand
TCAGAGCGGGGAGATAGTCTGGGAGTTCACCGACTCAGCAGAAAACCTTGTTGACGTAATTCACAGGAGGATTAGGTTCGCTTTTCTCCTTGGAGAGGTGATGAGATTATGAGATTCCTTGCCGTTCTGGCATTAATTCTGCTCTTCAGCACCCCTGCTCTCGCAATAGACCTGAACTTCAGCACAAACCTGACCGATGTCAACATTACGGCTCCTGATGTTTCAGTCCCCTCATCCTCGGAAGTCGTGAATACGACCAAAGAGGTTGTGGAGGAGGTCAGAACCAAGGTGGGAGAGGCGATAGCTGGGGAGCAGAGAGAAACTCAGGGCTACTTCACGAGCCAAAGTGCTCGCTTCTACAGCGACGATGAACTCATTGTTAGAGGAGCAGACATAATCCTGAAAGGAGACAGCCTGATAATCGTCGATCCCAATGCCATTGATGTGACTGGGGAAGGGATAAGGACTCAGAAGATAGCTAACGGCACCTTCATGCTCCAGTTCAAGAAGGAGATGGAGGGCAATCTCACAATAGTTGGGCTGAAGACCATCACGGTGACAAGAGAGGCCAAGACATTCAATCAGAGCAGTGGGAGGTATGAAACCATAGTCGTCACTGAGCAGCAGAAAGTCAGGGCACCAATAGGCATCTACGCCCTCAAGGTGATGTATGCTAATGGTGCAAAGACTCCCAAGGGATGGATAAGCTACTCTGAGTGGAGCAATCTCGAGTGGTGGAGCAATCAGGGGCAGGCTATGTACAACAGCCTGGTTTACTGGTATGCAGGTGAGCTGGCCTACAACCCTCCAAAGATCAAGCAGATACTTGAAGGAGATGAAATCACCCCTGCATACAAGTACAGGCAGAGGGCTGAGGAGCTCATATCCTCAACTATGGCTGATGCGAAGATCGCCCTGAAGTACCAGAATGCCGCATTGCTGTCTAAGGAGCTCAAGGCAAAGATTGTGGAGATCCTGACCACGATGTTCATGATGGTCGTTCCTGGAATGGCACCTGAGATGAACATAGCCTTCTGGACTCCTGTACTTATCTTCATCTTCTACTTCAGGAGGCAGATCAAGGAAATAATTAAGGGAGAACGCAGGCTGTCAGACTTCATTCATACGAAGTTCAGCTACCTAAGGCTTAAGAGCGAACTCAGAAGGAGAGATATAAGCGAGGGCGACTGGGAGAGCTGGCTTAAGGTTGAGGCTTTGCCAACAGCATACGCTGCCATTCTCGGAGCTGAGGACAGTCCGTTCACGACACCTTACATAACATCAAAGCTCGTCGAGATGTATGTAGTGGAAGACGGCAAGGATGAGCACGGCAATCCAATTTTGAGGCTGGATATAGAGAAGCTGAGCAAGGACTTTGAGGAGTTCAAGAAGAGGGTCAAGGATATGCGTTCCTTGCCGATGGATGACGAGATTATCTGCAAGATTTTTGAGTCAGCCTGCAGATTCAGGGTTGCCTTTGCAGACAGCACCGCAGACAAGGAGAGGTGGAAGAAGCTGGCAGAGATATGCAGAGATGCTGCCAATGAGCTTGCAGGTCAGAGGAGGAGAGAGATAGATGAGATTGCGAGGCTCCCTGATGAGATCAGAAAGGAAGAGTTATTTGACAGACAGGCACTGAGGGGGTGGGCACTCGATGCCTAAGTTCAGGCAGGTTGAGAAAAGATCTGTGAGGCTTTTTGAGAGTGAGGAAGGACTTGTTGGGATAGAATACAGGTTCAGTCTATTGTACTTTGTACTGCTGATGTGTTTGATTGCTTCTGTTCTGTACATACTGAAATACCTTGAAAATGGAACCCTGATGATATACACAGACTTTATCGCTGATCGTGTCCGTAACAGCATGATTTGGAGCTATGCAGAGGCGTACATCCCAGACAATTTTCTGATCAGCGAATATCTTCTGCAGGTTGCTGGAGTTCTGATTTTAGCTCCATTTGTTGCTGCAGTCTCAAAGCGAAAGGCCTATGCCTACAAAGGTGTTGACGATGAGAATACACTGCTCAACATTGTTATTGGAAAAAGAGAGCCATTTGGGGAGATCAAGAAAGAACTCGGGAGACTCGAGAAAAGAAGAGATATAATAGTAATCAGAGCATTCAGTGATGAAGATTCGCTTTTCAGGAGGGTTGAGTACATAAACGGGAGAAAGATAAAACATCTGACAAGAAAGAGCGAGGCGCTTCTTGCCGAAGAGATTCTGCTTGCCATGGAGGCTTCGGAGGAGCTCTTAGGAGAAAGAGTTACAGCAATACTCAACATGATCAGAGATGTTTACAGAGCTGAGGAGGAGGCACATGCAGACTACCTGATGCTTGCCCTCGATGCCATAGTTAACTATCTAAGGGAAAGAGATGGAGCGACGATGGATGAACTAATGAAAGACAAGGAGATAGCAAGACTTGATAGAAGATACATCCACAAGGCAATCAGATATCTCAGAGAGGCACCAGGTGGACCGTATCTTATAGAATCTGATGAGAGACTGTATCTCTCAAAACTCCTCTATTGAGGTGGATCATGAGCCAGATTATTGAAGGGTTGATAGCGTTCATTCTTTTTTTCGTTGTGGCAAAGATGCTCAGTAAGTCAGAACATTAGTTTTT
>JALUWC010000195.1 GCA_027019885.1 Geoglobus sp. | reverse complement strand
GGAGAGTCAAAGCAGGCCGTCGGCATTTGTGTGGTTTTCGGTATTTTTGTCTGCCGTTGCTGTGATAATTGTCATTATAAGTGTTTTTGGAGATAAACATAAAGAGGATGACAAAACAGGAGCCTATATAACTGAACTTCAGGCTCAAATTGATGAGTTCTCTGAAAAGTTTACTGATATAACCGATGAATTTGACGACAAAATTGATGAAATATCGGACAAGGTTGATGCCGCTGTTGATGATTTTGGCGGAATTAACGCCAGGCTTGATGATGTTTCAGATAAGTTTAAAAAAGTTAACAATCAGTTTTACAGCGTAACAGTGGAAATGAAAAATCTGGGAGAAAGTGTCAGGCTCGTTGATGAAAAAAGCAGGAACAGGCAGAAGGAAAGCAAGGCCGAAAAGGCGCTCAGAGGAAAGCTTGAACTTCAAAAAGCCCTTATAAGTTTCCAGCAGGCGCAAAAACTCATCGGTGATCAGTCTCTTGATCCTGAATTTGTAAAAATTCAGGAGGAACTGGCCAAGATGCTTTCCCCTGGAAAAGGAGAAAATCTTGAACTTAAACTTGATGGATCGGATTCTCACAGCAAACCCGACCATTCCGGTCATCCCGGACAGTCCGGCCATTAAGTGCAGGGCTACGGGCAATTGAAAAAGATAAACAAACTGTTTTTAGGGGGGGATGGCCGAAAGTCATCCCCCTTAATATATGGTCACAATTCAAGGGCTCCCAGGATCTCCATCTCTCCCGGGGAAATAAGGCGGCTTAGTTTCTTTACAACAACGTTAAAGGATATTATTCCAACTTTTTCTCCCTCTTTGAGTTCTTCCAGGTTTAACAGATAGTCTTGCGTATATTTTGTTTTTTCCGTGAGATAGTTGTCAAACGCTTCAAGCAGGTTTTCTCCTCTTCTTTTAAAGTTAAGCACGGAAATTACTATGCCGTTCTGACAATCCCTCAGTTCATGCTTAAGATTCGATATGTTTTCCTTGCCCCATTTGTCGGATGCCTTAAGGGTGGGGAACTTTTCCTCCAGCCAGTCTATGTTAAGAAAATCTCTCACCTTTAAGTAGAGGCGTGCAGTTTCTTCAAAATTATAGTGATGGTCTTCCTTGATTCTTATGATATCCATTATGTCTCTCATGAAGGGAAGAGTAACATAAGTTTTTGCGAGAGACTCAGGAACATTGAGCTCTGTTTGCTGCTTTGTCTTTTCGACAAGATCTGAGAACTTTTGTTTGGAACAGATGGTTTTTAATGAGCTCCATAGGTCTTCCTGGAATTTCATGATTATTTTTGTATACTGGCTGACAAAATCAAACGTTATTCTGTCTTCCGACTGGTGGGTTATGAACCACTGAAGCGCATAAAGAATTGTATTTTCCATCTCGATAAGATATTCGTACTGTATATCTGTTGAAATTATATTGTCCATAGAATGAACATCTTTCCTGAATGCGTCGGCATTCATCAGGTGTTCAATAATTATGTAGGCCTTGACTATCTGAGAGACAGGTTTTTCAGTTGTTGCGGAGATAGATGGGAGAAGAGATATCCCTGCCTGGTTAATTATTTTATTAGTTATAACGGATGAGATTATTTCATCTTTCAACTGATGCTCTTCCAGGAAAGCCTCATAGTCCTGCCTGATTCTTTCAGGAAAATATTCATTCAGATATCTGTGTGCGAAAAATGTTCCTATCACGGAAGGCACCTTTATCAATCTGTAATAACTCATTTTCTGATATCCCATCAGAACAGAGAGCATCGGTCTTGTAAATACCTCCGCATCTTTTTCCAGTTCCTCCTCAATCTCCTTGGAAGACGGGATAAACTCTTCCTTTCTGTTGAGATCAAGAGTCCTCTCCATTTCGTCGATCACAAATGCATAGATTTCAGGATTCTCTCGCGCCCTGATAAGATCCATGGAAATTGCGGCGCTTTGAAGGTAATTATTCCTTAAAACCTGCGATGTGACCTGCTCTTTCATTTCATCGAGCAACCTGTTTCTGTCATCTATGGAGCTTATCTCACCCTTCTGAAGGAGGTGATCGAGGATAATTTTAATGTTGACCTCGTGGTCGGACGTGTCGACACCGCCGGAGTTATCTACTGCATCGGTATTGCATTTCCCGCCTCCGGCAGCATATTCCAGTCTCCCAAGCTGTGTTATACCCAGATTGCCGCCTTCTCCCAGAACCCTGGCTCTCACGTCGCATCCATTAACACGAACATTGTCATTGGCCTTATCACCTACATCAGCGCTTCCCTCTGATTTTGCCTTTATGTAAGTTCCTACTCCACCGTTGTAGAGTAGATCAACTCCGGCCTTGAGAAGCAGTTTTATCATTTCTTCGCCATCAACCGATTTTCTGGTCGTTCCAAGATGTCGCCGCATCTGATCACTGACGGGGATTGATTTTGCCGATCTGAAGTATACTCCTCCGCCCTCACTGATCAGTTCAGGGTTATAATCCGTCCAGGAAGAACGTGGGAGTTTGAACAGCCTCGCTCTTTCCTTAAAGCTTGATTCGGGATCAGGGTCAGGGTCAAGAAAAATGTGGATGTGGTTAAAGGCTCCCACGAGCTTGATTTTTCTTGAAAGTAACATCCCGTTGCCGAAAACATC
>JALUWC010000194.1 GCA_027019885.1 Geoglobus sp. | reverse complement strand
CCCTTCAGAGAGGAGCCGGTTGCAAGAGTCAAGGAGGAGCACAGAAACAAGGTCAGATTCAGCTGTGCACCGTGCAAACCATCATCAGGGTGGAGTATTGAGCAACTTCCATGTGTTTCATCATGCCCTAAGAATGCGATAAATCACTCGTGGTAGGATCATGGCTGAAGAGAAATGGGAAAAGGCTTTTACTGTGGAGAAGGAGAGAGTTGAGGAGTACGTTGAGCTTTACAGACAAATGGGGTACGAGGTGAAAGTGGTTGACGTGAGCACATGCAATCAGGACTGCGGGGTCTGCTATCTTGGTGGAGGCTATGTGGAGATATGGATAAGGAAGGAAGCCTCTGAAAGTGATGATGAGCTATTTGAGTGAGCCATTCAATACCCAATTCTTTTAACAATTCATAATGCTATTTAAATCACAGCCTTGACATCGTAGGTGTTAAATACTTAAAAACATTTACAAAGTTATGGACTTCGATTTGAGGACACCAATTGTCAGACTTGACAGAACAAGGATAGCAATTTTAAGGGAAAAAATAGAGGATCCTAATATAACAACAAGAAGATTGAGCGAGATTTTGAGAGAAAAATACGGGATTTCGCTCAGCCATGCCAGAATTGCGGAGATAATCAAAGAGATGAAGGACTCTGAGGTTTTCAGAGAGACTGTGATCCCGAATGAGAACTATTTCATATTTTCATTCATGGAGATGAGCTTTAACAACGAGAACTTTGCAGAGCACTGGAGGAAGACATACGAGTACTTAGTTGAATCTCCCAACGTGATGCTGTTCTTCACAACAGATGGCAGGTACAGGTGGAAGCTCATAATGGCCTTCAGAAGTTTTCAGGAAGTCTCCAAGTGGGTTCACAGGTTTCTGAAGGAGCACGGAATGGTTGTTCAGGATCTTAACATGCTCATAATCTACAGAATCCTGAAATTCAAGTTTGACGAGAAACTTCTTGAGGATTTACTGAAGGCCTCTGAAACATTGTAAACAATTGTAATTTTTTTCTTGTCCAAAATTCAGAAAAATATTTATATCAAATTTACAAAGTATGATAAGACAAGAAACATGCTTTACAGGTTTGCGGAGGTGAAGGAATGGTAACGGTTGACGAGTTGCCTGAAATGAAAAAGTTCATCGAATGGTTCGAAAACAGACACGAGTATGCAAAGAAGTGGAAGGAGAAAACAGGAGGCAATGTTGTAGGGTATTACTGCACCTACATGCCTGAGGAGATAATGTACGCAGCGGGAATTCTTCCTGTGAGAATTCTCGGCTCACATGAGCCAGAGAGCATAACAAGGTCGTACCTCCATGACATGTACTGCCCCTTCTGCCATGACACACTTGCTCAGGCACTTCAGGGAAGATATGACTACCTCGATGGAGTGACAATTGCTCAGTCGTGCCTTCACATGAGGCAGTCATACTTCAGCTTTGCAGACAGAGTTGAGAACATAGAGTGGAGCTATTATCTACCTTTTCCACATGGTGTGAACAATCCCTATGCCAGTGATTTTGCAAAACATGAGTTTGAAAAGTTTAAGAAGGCTGTTGAGGAGTGGACAGGAAAGGAGATTGCAGACAGCGACCTTGCCAATGCTATTGAAGTTTACAATAAGAGCAGAGAACTACTTACAAAAATGTTCGAGCTGAGAAAGGCTGATGAGCCACTGATAACAGGGCTTCATGCCATGTACATTGTTGTTTCATCTCAGGTTGTTGACAAAGCTGAACATAATGAGGCTCTCGAGAGCTTCCTTCAGAAGATTGAAAATGGTGAGGTTGAGAATGACAGAGAAATCGGAACAAGACTGATGCTCATTGGAAGTGAAGACTATGATACTGAGCTTTTCAGGCTGATAGAGTATGGAATGAGCTATCCAGCAACATTCGTCTTTGAGGAAAACTGCACGGGCTCAAGGTACTTCTGGGGGCTGGTTGATGGGGATGGAGACAGGCTGACGGCTCTGGCGAAGAGATACGCTTACAGGGTTCCATGTCCGGCAAAAGATTGGGCGAGGGGCGATTTCTTTGGAAGGAGAAGATTCCAGTTCATTGAGGATGTCATAAAGGACTGGAACATTGAGGCGGTGATTATTGCTCAGATGAAGTTTTGCGATCCCCACGAGCTTGATATTCCCTCGCTCAGAGAGATGCTCGATAAACTGGGAGTCAGGCATCTCCACCTTGAGCTTGACTTAACACAGCCTGTCGGGCAGTTCAGGACGAGAGTTGAGGCTATGATTGAGGCTATGGGTGAGGAGGATCTGTTTATCTGAGGTGATGAGTATGGAGGTTAGGGTTAGACCGTTTGACTGCTGGAATGATTTCAAGAACTACAGAATGAATTACTACAGGGAATACCTTGAGGCAAAGGATAATGATGGGATAAGATGGGCAGGATCAGCCTGGTCATTTGATCCAGTTCCCCAGGGACTTGGGGAGGATGTTTATCCGCTTACAGGAGAGCCATATGGAGCAACTGCCGCATTCTTCAAGGACTTTTCAATGAAGGCTCTTGAAACAATTGAAAGGAAAGGAGCAGCAAGAGATCTCTGTGGGTATATGAGAAACTACTGGGGCAGTGTTGCCATGGACAGGTATCTGCTTGCAGATGGTAGCG
>JALUWC010000193.1 GCA_027019885.1 Geoglobus sp. | reverse complement strand
CCCTTTCCGTTCATGAACGTGCCCACACAGTATTATGTCAAATCTGTGCATTTCCCTTCTTATTGTTCTACTTCCGGCGTGTTCTCCTGAATGGGTTTGATCCAGAACTCCGTAGGGAGGGCAGTGGGATATCAGAATGTTCACATCACCGTAATCAAATTTCTCAAAGATTTTCTCGTAGTAACTTTCAGGATACTCTGATGGAGTGTTAAACGGTGTGTAGGTTGAGCCTCCAGCTCCATGAAACACAATCTCTTTCATTTCTATGCTTCTGCCATGAATGAATTCGATATTTTCACCTTTGGCATCTCTGAATGCATCTTCAAAATCACAGTTGCCGTGAACAATCAATGCCTTGCCATCAAACTTTTCAAGAATCATGGCAAATTTTTCAACATCTCTCTTACTGAAATCTGTAACGTCACCACATACCGCAAGAATGTCAGCATTTTCCTGATTTAAAAGCCCTTTGAGAATTGAAAATCTGGAATGGAGATCAGATATGGCAACAATCCTCATATAACGTACATATCACCATTGCTTGGTGCGTAGCTCTCCACTTCCAGCTCCTCTTTTATCCACCTTGCAAAGTTTTCAGTTTCCTCGCCATGAACTGTGAAGATCATCTCAGCCCCTCTGTTAACAACTTTCTTTACAAGCTTCTTTAACTGGGAGTCATCTGCATGGGCTGAAAAGTCATACTGTTCAACCTTCATTTCCAGTTTGACCGTTTTCATGCCAAGATCTATCGTGTTTGTTCTGAGAACCTTGTCTCCATTTGTACCCTCAACCTGATAACCGGTCAGGATTATTTTTGATCTTTCATCATTGTAGAGTCTTGAGATGTAAAACAATGCTGGCCCTCCATTGAGCATTCCTGCCGTTGTTATGACTGCTGATGGCTCTTCAAGAACCTTCTCTCTCTTTCCCCTCTCAACCACAATAGACTTTCTGATTGCTCTTTTCAGGTCTCTCACGCTCTTAAGGTAATCGGGGTATCTCTCAAGAATCCTCGTTACTTCCTTTCCCATGCCGTCAATATAAGGTGTTATTCCATGCTTGGTCAGAATCATCATTATTTCCTGGGTTCTTCCAACTGCAAAGGCCGGGATGATCGCATGACCGCCCAAATCCAAGGTTTCGGTTACACTATCAACAAAAAGCTTTTCCAATTCTTTTCTTTTAGGGTGTTCGACTCCAAAGTATGTTGACTCCACAATCAAAATATCTGTTTCCGGGAAGGATGTATCGGCTCCTTCTAAAAGCCTTGTATCCTCCAGTCTGACATCCCCAGTGTAAAGAATATTCACATCTCTCGAAAGGTAAACTGAAGCACTTCCTGGGATGTGTCCAGCATTGAAAAATGTTATTTCCCAGCCATCAATCATTATCGTATCATCATATCCGATCTCTCTCGTATTTGAGTTGAACTGCATGTACTCTCTCTTGCCAAATGGAGGGTTTTCCATTATATTCATGGAATCTTTCAGCAGTATATCCGAAAGATCTCTTGTTGGAGATGTCATGAAAACCTTTGGATCGTAATCCATCAAATTTGGCGCAACTCCAACATGGTCAAGATGCCCGTGAGAAATTATCACACTCTTCGGTGCAACACCATTAACAGGAAATTCCGGCGGATCTGAAGGCTTTATGCCGTAATCCAGTATAAGCGGATCTACCATTATTGCTGATCTCCCAACTTCCCTACATCCTCCGAGAAATCTGATTACCGTCATTCCTCCTGCTTTCAGTCCCGAGGAATAAATAAATTTCGGGGAGGTAAAATTTCAATGAAAAGCGAAAAGGTAAATATACTCTCATCACAATCCTTTTTGGGAATGGCTGTAATTGCTATTACTTCAGGAAAAGGAGGGGTGGGAAAGACAACTGTTTCTGCAAACTTAGCTGTTGTCTTTTCAGCTTTTGCAGATGTGACTGTTGTTGACTGCGATTTTGTTCTGCCAAATCTGCATCTTCAGTTTGGAATGGATAACCCACCGGTGGGGCTTGTAGAGGTTATCTCTGAAAATGCAAGCATGAATGAACCAATCTATAAATTAAAGGCGAGAGTTGGTAACTACATCACATCCCTGAACTTTGTCCCATCTCTTTCATCACCCCATTTTCTGAAAAATTTTGATGAAATCAGATTTAGAGAGTTCATTGAATTTCTTGAAAAGAAAAGTGACATTGTGGTTCTCGATGTCTCGGCTGGATTGAGCAAACTTGCCCTTCTTTCTCTTTCTGTCGCTGATGAGGTGTATATTGTGGCAAATCCAGAAATCTCATCTCTGAACACTGCGTCAAAGGTTTTGAGAGTACTTAATGAGATGAATAAGGCCAGATCTGGAGCCATCTTTAACAGGTATGGCGGAGAAAAGAGTATTGTAAACAGTGCCACCAGTATGCTTGGTATTGAGCTTCTGGGGTTGATCAGGAACTCAAAGCTGATTCCTGAAAGCTGGGAAGCAGGGGTTCCAGTTGTGAGCTTCAAACCAAAGTCAGGAGTGGCAAAAGATTTTATAGTTACAGCTGAAAGAGTTTTGGGGATCAGGGATAGAATAAGGATCTACGGTAAACTCAGACTCAGATTTGACCGGTGATCTCATGAAGAAAGAAGAGAGAATTGTTGACCT
>JALUWC010000192.1 GCA_027019885.1 Geoglobus sp. | reverse complement strand
AGTCCGGAAAATCTCCTCTGACGATGAAGGGAAAGAAAGAGATTGGGAATTACGTGGGTGAAAAAGATCCCCTTGAGTTTCTGGACCAGTTTGAGATTCTTCATGTAAATGCAGAGATCGTGCACAGGGCCTATGACCTGATGAGAGAGCAAAATCCCTTACCCAATGATGCCATAATCCTTGCCACGTGTGCATTTCACGAGATAGACCTGCTTGCAACTCTCGACCTGGATTTCGAGAGTGCATGCAGGAATGAGGGGCTCAGAGTGGCTATCAGAGCAGAGGACATCTGAAATCAGATTAAAAGAAGTTCAGAAAGCGAGATACATCGCATGGAGATGATGGAGAATCTGTACTGAAAGCTCTTATGGAGGGATGAAATGCAAAAAACATATTTAAAAGGCAAAGACCATATTCAGAGTGTTATGGCTCAGAAATCGGTTGAGGAACTTAGAACTGAGCTGAAAGAAGAACATCTTGATATTGTGTCTGATATATACTTCCCCATATCACGAAGAGGAATGCATGTTGTGGAATAATCAGGAGAAAGACTACAATGTAAATGTGATTGCTAAAAAACACTCACTTGTCTTAGGAGGTGACCAATTGCTCCTCCTTCTAAGGTCAAACATTGGGGAAAATTTTATATTTTGCTGCCCGAAATTTATTGGGTGGCGGTAGCTGCTTGGAGGTGAGTGATATTGGTTAAGAAAACGGTCATTTTCGAGTCAAGATTTGGTGTAGATATAAATCAATTCTCTTCGACACAGGAAATCGATGAGTTTTTGGAGAAGAAGTTAGGGAGAAAGCTGAGGGTTGTAAGATTGGATCAAGGAGTGGTGGATGATACAGGGAATGTATTCATGCTCAGTGATTATGATATTGATAGAATTATCGATGAAGAACTGAAAGATTGAAAACAGATTAGTATGGACAGAATAGTATGGATAGCATAGATGACCTCTTTAAGTTTTATAGGGAGGAATTTTTGCCCGCTTATTCCGATTTGGTTGGATATATTGCTGATAAACCCACTCTTTTATTGACCCAAATTGAAAGTACTTTTACCCATATTGCCCAATATTTCAATCCCCAATTAAACGAGTCCCTTAAAAGCGAGAACCTCCACAAAGCTAAAACCCATCTAATTCGTGTAACATTAGACTGTTATAAGCTACTTTGGGCGAGTATGCATAGTGATCTCAAAAAAATTGAAAAAGATAAATACAAGAGAAAATTTGCCTTGAACATTTCAGAGAGTGAGTTTTTGTCTAAGTTCCTAGAATTCAAAAAATTAGCTAAAAAAGCTCGAAGGGTTGAAATGGAATCTATTGGTGTTGACCCCCTTGCTTCTCTCGAATATTACAAAAAAGCAATAGAGATTGGGAATGAATTACTAGAAAGTGTAGACCACCACAAACTTCAAGAGCTCGAATCTCTCTCTAAGAATATAAAAACAATCATTACTGCTCGAGAATTTTTGATTGGTGTGTTAACGGGAATCATCTCAACACTAATAGTTAATCAAATTTTTATATAAATCCAAAATTACCCTAACCTTCTCATCAATCTTCACAAAGCTTCTACCTTTCTTCGACTTTCTTATTTGTTATTTGAAGTTCTATTTTAGCATCTGCTACTCAATTCTTTCGTGATCAGATATTAAAAAAGGCAATTACTCACTTCGATTGTTTTTTTGGTGACCAATTTTACTTCATCCATGTCAAAATATATCTCCTTGGTGAAGTTTTATAGTTAAAGCTCCCTTTCTACCTCTTGCGTAAGTTTGCTAATTTCAGAAAATCTTGTTAAACTAACTCGAAGAAATTTAGGCAATTCAATGCTAGGTTTCAGATAAGTTTCTGGATCGATTTCTTTCTCAGCTAGTTCGTTTATCAGTTCTGGTTCATTAACACATGCAAGAATGAGTTCTCTATACATGTCGGATGCATCCCATCTCTTCTTCTCTTGATTGTTTTTATCAATCTGTTCCGCTTAACTTCTGTGCCTTAATCACTTGCTTGATAATTTTTATTTTGAAAAGTTTTTCAAATATAGTCAAGCACACAACACTTGATGAGGCAAAGTAATCTCCCAAACTCCTCAACCGATTTTACAAGAAATGACAGCAAACTCAACCTCCCTGTATGCCTTCTCAAGCAGTTTTCTGTAATACTCAACATCAATACTTTCAGGATTTCTGACTGAAGCCATTTTCTTGCTAAAATCCACAACCACATACTCTATCTCCATCCCGGGAGATAGTTTAACCCCATGTCTCTTTAGCTCCTTCACAGCTGAAGCTTCAATGGAATTCTTTGAGTAGGATGTTCTGCTTATTCTTTTCCTGATGAAGAACTCTTCTGGATTGGAATGTTTCATGGCAAGAAGATATCTACGGTAAACTGCTTTCAGATCATTTTCAAGTTCATTAAGCTCTTTCAGTGTTCTTGCCTTTCTCAGCAAATCAAACATCTCCAGCTGTGCTTTTCTGATAAACTCAGGAGTGTCTCTCCTCCTCGCCATCACTCCTCTGAGCTTCATCTCGCCATTCTCGAGCAGGCCATAGTAGCGGGCAGGAGCTCCAAAGCCATCCTTCCTCGGCAGGAAAACAACCCAGTGATATCTGTCCTCCTCAGCA
>JALUWC010000191.1 GCA_027019885.1 Geoglobus sp. | reverse complement strand
TCAGGTTATAATTCTTGCTCCATTCTCCTCGACAATTACCGTGTGCTCTGCCTGACTGACAGGCTCTCTCGTCACTTCTGTAAGGACTGGATATGCTCTAAGTATCCCATCTCTGACGAGCTTTGAAATTATTATCTCTCTTGGATTTGAGAGCCACCTCTTTGCAAACGGGAGGGTTTTGTGCTTCTCAACTTCAGCTAAAATCTCCCTTGCCATTCTCATTCTGACGGGTTTTGATGATACAACAGAGTATATCTCAGTCTCTGACCTCTCTGAAACCCTTCCAGCACCACTTGTCATGAAGGGCTCTATGGCAAATATCATTCCCTCCTCTATTTTGATACCCTTCTCAACCCTGTAGTTGTAGATGGTTGGGGGGGCATGGGCTATGTAAGGCATGAATCCATGCCCTGTCAGATTGTAAACAGGTTTGAATCCAAACTCCTTTGCAACGCTTTCAATCTCCTCTCCTATCTCGGATGTTGTGATTCCCGGCTCTATTATCTCTATTGCCTTTTTCAAAGCCACTTCAGCGCATTCAACAAGCTCTCCATGCTCTCCAAGGTCAATCGTTATTGCTGTGTCGGCTATGTAGCCATCCACATGTGCTCCCATATCAATTTTAACCAGATCTCCATCTTTGAAAGCTCTCTGGTCGTTCTTTGATGGTGTGCAGTGTGCTGCATCCTCATTCAGCGAGATGTTGCATGGAAATGCTGGCTGTGCACCAAGCTCGGCTATCTTCCCCTCAACAAACTCCGCAACCTCAAGCATTTTTGTTTCAGGTTTTACAAGTTTCACAACTTCCTCTCTAATCTGTTTCAGAATTTCTCCCGCTTTCTCATGCTTTTCAATCATATCATCACCCTGTCCTCAAACTTTGTGAGAATTTCACAGCCATTTTTTCTGACAACAACAGTGTCCTCAACCCTCACACCTCCAACTCTCTCATAATACAGTCCCGGCTCGACCGTAACAACCATTCCTGCCTTCAGGATGTCACCCTTTTCATAAAGCCTTGGCTTCTCATGAACCTCCAGACCAACACCATGTCCTGTTGAATGAATGAAGCCCTCCCTTGCTTTCTGCCTGATGGTAGAATATCCGTGGGATTCGAGAATGTCGCAGACAAGAGAGTGAACTTCCTCCCCTGTCACACCCTCTCTGATCATCATGATGGCCTTGTTTTTTGCCTCAATGCATGCATCAAGCATCTCCTCAATTTCTTGATTTCTATCAATTAACACAGTCCTTGTGAAATCTGAGTGATAGCCAGATGATCTGCTTTTCGGGAAGACATCAAAGATGACGTGAGAGCTGAACTCTCCGTGTCCTGTGCAGTGGGGATCAGAGCTCTCCAGGTCTCCTGATATTATTGTGTCAAAAGCAAGAAATCCCCTTGAATACAGAAATGTTTCAACTTTATCTCTCAGCAATTCTGAGTTCCGCTCTTTCCTCAGAATTTCGGTGAAGTATCTGAAGGCATCTATTGTTGCCAGGCTAACTTTCCATATCTTCTCGATCTCATCGGCTGTTTTAACAGCCCTCATAACGCTGTATGGATTTTCGATAACCTCAACCTCAAACTCCTCTATGAACTTTTTGAAGAGAAAGGCTGGAAAATCCTCAGGAACGAGTATTTTTCTGCCATGATGGGTTTTTATGAGATCGATGCAAGTCTCTGTAAGAGCGGTTTTTGGATCGTTACTCTCCTTCAATCTTTCGTAATAGCCAACATCATTGAGACTTGCAATCTCTCTGACCCTGCTCTCCCTCTCCGCTCTTCTCTTCTCCATCTCAGGCACAATCAGCAGTTCAGTCCCGTCATCACCTATCATGTAGAAAACTGGGTCTGGAACTCTGAATTTCGTTGCATAGTAGAAATCTGGATTCCTTGAGCTTGCATACATGATAAAAAACTGTGCATCATGTCTTCTCAGGACATCATGAAGCATGGGACATGGACGCATTCATCGGTTATAAACTTTTCAACAAATGGCGGGAAGAATTTTTAAAATGGAAAAACCGATTGAATATCATGAGCGATAAGAAGGAGGAGGCCTATTACGAGGGAAAAGAGGTCAGGGCAAAGAAAAAGCTCTACTACTACGGTGAAGAGACTAAAGCAGAAAAGAAGGAGTAGCTGATTTTCTCGGATCAAAATCAGATAGCTCATCTGGATTCAAAGGAATGCACACCCTGCTTACCAGTCCATTCAGGGAATAGGGCAGTCTTATAAGCCTCATCTCACCGTTTGTCACCCACTCATCAATTGCATAGTCAGAATGCTGCCGTGAAATCTCTTCTCTCTCCTCTCTGCTGAGTCTTGTTGCTTTTCTATCCAGAACATGTACATGAAATCCCCTTCCTGAGTAAACTATTCTGACGTTGCTGTATTCCTTCTTAAGCTCATCATATAATCCCAAACAGAATTTTCTTGCTCTTTTGAATTCAATCATGCAGAAGCTCAGCCCCTGCCCTCTCTTCATCTTGTCCTCAACGCTGCCATGGTAGGGGCATGCGATGTTCTCAGGATCTATGTCAAAGGCAAGATCCTGCCCGAGAAAACCCTCACACTCCCAGCAATCCCTGTATGACTTTCCGCATTTTTCACATACAGACAGATCGGAATAAACATTCCTGTCATAGTAAACTCCTTCTGGAAGGTAGTGAAGTATGTAGTCCAAGACATCCTCAAAGCTTTTGTGGGAGTCTATTATAACCGCCATCTTTCTGATCTCCTCGAACTCTTTTCTGTATATGCCGCTGTGCCTTCCAACTATCACACCAAATGCGGTTTTGGTTATCTCCCTGTGGGAGAGCCATTTTAATGCCAAATCAGCCTGAAATTCGTTTCTGTAAAATTTCTCTCTTTCGGTGAGTGTGGAAGGTCTCATTCTGTCCGGAAATCTGTATCCCATTAGCTTTCGATGTCAGGAGCTTGTGAAAAAGTTTTTGCATAAAATTCATGAGGATATAACATAAATGAACCATACAATAAAAGAGATCATTCCGAAAACCAGTCCGAAAACGGACACTCTTATCCAGGCTGATTTCTTTCTGAGTGATTGGTGGTAAATTAGTTCTATCTCATCAAGGTCTTTTCTCTTCTCAAAGAAAACGTGCTGGGTGAAGACAGGATAGAGCATCAAAAGTGATGAAATCACGGTAAAGAGAATTGATGATATTGGTATCAGCACAAGCAGAAGTACATACGCATTCACTTTATGAGGTGCGAAAGCCACGAGAAAGGCCACAATTCCCACAACCAGTGTCAGAATCCCATTTGATGCTTTCACAATAATGTCGGTTTTATCATCGAGAGTTTTTAGATGCTGGAGCATGAAGTTAACCTGCATTATTTCATTCTCCGTAAGCATTTGCTCATTTTCCATAGTTGTTTAAGTAATTAACATCCAAATAAAAATTTACTGCCACCTTTTTGTGCTTGGTTATCCTCACACCAGCACTCTGAGAAATCCTTATAAACTCATAGCCACGAGGATAGTTCACACCTCGGTAGGTGTTTTGAGCCTATATAGCGGGCCGGTAGCTTAGCCAGGCAGAGCACGGGACTCTTAATCCCGGTGTCGGGGGTTCAAATCCCCTCCGGCCCGTGCTATCTGACACGAGAGGGTGATTTACCCACCTTAGAAACTCCACAAGTCTGTCTTGTGGTGGCTCATAACTTTGGCATATCCTGTTTCCTGCTCTGTGTAACTCTAAATTTTACCTAATACCTTAGGGAAAAAATTTATTCGATCCAATTATTGCTGGGGGTTATGCGGGAATCATTATTTGAGAACATGGTAAAATCTGCGGGAGACGCTATTGTTTTTGCAGATAAGGAGGGTGTTATTAGAGTATGGAACAGGGGGGCTGAGAAGATATTTGGTTATTCTGAGGCTGAAACCTTAGGAGAAAGCTTGGATATAATAATTCCTGAAAAAATGAGGGAGAATCATTGGAATGGTTACACGAGAGCAATGGAATCGGGTAGAACAAAATATGAAGGGAAGTTAATGCCTACCAAAGCTATAAAAAAAGATGGAGGCAGCATCTATGTGGAAATGAGCTTGACAATAATCAGAGATGATACAGAAACTAAGGGTGCTCTCGCAATAATGAGAGACATAACTGAAAGATGGCTGAATGAAAAGGAGATGAAGAAAAGGCTTGAGGAACTGGAATCAAGAAAATGATGCATTTATAATTTTAATTTTGCTTTAGCCAAGGGTCATATCGGCATAAACATCCTTGGATCTTTAAGTTTTTCTGCTATCTCCTTCTTTTCTTCCTTTTTATCCATTTCATTCACCTCATTTTGTTACTATGATTCAAAGTGACATACTGGCATAAATACTTTTTGGTTTTTACTCAGTTATGGGAAGAGTTAATTGCAGAAATGGAAAAACCAAATCAATGTACGTCCTCGATGCATCTGCCATAATACTCATGAAAGCTGTTTTCAGAGAAATGGTAACGGTTCCTGAGGTAATTCAGGAGATAAAAGACGAGAAATCAAGAATCTATCTGGATGTAGTAAAAATAAGGGTTGAGGAGGCAAAAGAGGAGTTTGTTCTGGAGGTCATTGATACCGCCAGAAAAACAGGAGATGCTGAAAGGTTGAGTGATGCTGATATCAAGCTTCTTGCCAAGGCTCTGGAGATAAATGGCATTCTGGTTACGGATGACTACTCAATTCAGAATGTTGCGAAAAGGCTTGGAATAAAGTTTGAAAATATCATGCAGAAGGGGATAGAAAAAGAATTTAAATGGATTCGTGTATGTAGGGGTTGTAGAAAAATCACACAGAGGAAGATCTGTGAGGTTTGCGGGAGTGAGACTTATTTGAAAAGGGTGGTGAAGAGATGAAGAAGCTTGATGAGCTTATTGACAAGGCAAAGCATCTTAAGGAGAAGGGCCTTACAACTGGTGAAATTGCAGATGAGCTCAATGTTTCGAGAGAAACTGCTTTATGGTTGCTGACAAAAGCAAAAACAGAGAGACCTCCATCGGATGTATTTATCGAGATGAAGAACATCTCATCATTACCTTTCAGGCTGAGAAACATGGCAAAAATCCTTTCAAGCATGGTATCTGCCATTGACACTCCGGAAGTTGCTGTTGGTGTGGCAACATCCGGAATTCCCATTGCAACCATGGTGGCTGAGGAACTTGATTGCGAGCTTGCAGTTTATTATCCAAAGAAGCTCAAGTGGAATGGTGAGGAAAGTCATGTGAGGGGAACTTTCAGCGAGAACTTTGCCAGTGTTGCAAACAAGAAGTGTATTATAGTTGATGACATTATAACCACGGGCACGACAATTCTTGAGGTGAGTGAAAGTATAAGAAAGAGAGGAGGAACAGTTATAGCATCAGCCGTGCTTGTTGACAAGAGATCTCAGGAAGACATTGAAGGCACCCCGGTATTGAGCGTTCTGAAAGTTTTCAGGCTCTGAAAATGAAGGTTGGAATTCTGATCCCCACGCTAAACGAGGAAGAGAGCATTGGTGAAGTAATTGATGGATTCAGAAAATTGGGGTACAGCAGGATACTTGTCATAGATGGTAACAGCACAGACAGGACGAGAGAAATTGCAGAGAAAAAGGGAGCAGAGGTGATAATTCAGACAGGGGAAGGAAAGGGACAGGCTGTAAAAGAGGCGTTTCAGTACATGGATGTTGATATAGTTGTGATGATTGATGCTGATGGGACTTATCTGCCTGAGGATGTCGAGAAACTTCTTGAGCCGATAAAGAGGGGGATTGCGGATCATGTAGTGGGCAACAGGCTTGAGAATTTTGAGAGGGGAGCTTTTACAAAGCTCAATCTTCTGGGCAACAAAATCATAAATTTCTTTTTCAGGATGCTTTATGGCGTTAATCTGCACGACATTCTTTCTGGATACAGAGCTCTCACAAAGGAGGTTTATAAATCCATTCTAATCCAGAAAGAGGGTTTTGAGGTTGAAACAGAAATGACAGTGGAAACAATTGCCAATGGATTCAGAATAGCAGAGGTTCCAGTTTATTACAGAAAGAGGGCTGGAAGAACAAAGCTCAATCCGTTTTTTGATGGGTACAGGATAGCAAGGACTGTGTACTCGCTTCTCGGAAGATACAGCCCGGGAAGGTATTTTTATATTTTCGGGTTAATAATGATTCTTGCGGGATTTGCAGGCGGTATCTATGTTGTTGTTGAGTGGTTCAGAAATATATCTCATTTTCTGCTTGTGAATCTTGTGTCAATACTCTTGGTTACAGGTATTCTGATAATCGCAGTTGGATACCTCACCGACTCTCTTTTCAGAATAAATCTTCAGGTCAGGAGAGAAATGAGAGAGATAAAAAGGAGGTTAGAGGAAATTGAGCGTAAAAGAGATTGAGAGTCTTTTTCATCTGGGCATTCACGAGCTTGGAAAAAAGGCTGATGAGATGAACGGCAGGATTGCAACCTTCTCCGTTAACAGGCACATAAATTACACGAACGTCTGCATTTCAAAATGCCCGATATGCGCCTATTACAGGGAAAAGGGATATGTGATGAGAGTTGAGGATGTTGTCAGGGATGCACTGGAGGCGGTCAATGCAGGTGCAAGGGAGCTCCACATTGTTGGCAGCCACAATCCTGAAATTGGCGTGGAGTATTTTGAAAGCATATTGAGTGAGATCAGAAGGAGGGCAGGGAATGGAGTTGCAATAAAGGCACTGACAGCCACAGAGATTTACTATTATGCAAGAAAGGAAAGAATGAGTGTGAGGGAGTTTCTCTCAAGGCTGAGAGATGCTGGTTTGGACATGCTTCCGGGTGGTGGTGCGGAAATTCTGGTTGAGAGGATCAGAAAGAAGATCTCGCCAAACAAGGCAGATTCAAAAAAATGGTTGAAGGTCATGAAAACGGCCCATGAGCTTGGGATAAGGAGCAATGCAACCATGCTTTTCGGGCACATTGAAAGTTTTAAGGACAGGGCAAGGCATCTTGAAAAGCTCAGAAAGCTTCAGGATAAAACAGGCGGGTTTGTGGCGTTCATCCCGCTTGTTTTCCATCCTGAGAACACCTCATTGAGCCATTTAAGCAAGACATCACCTCAGGACATTCTGAGAACTATTGCGGTTTCGAGAATAACTCTGTCAAACTTCAGGGGAATAAAGGCCTACTGGGTCATGATGGGGGAAAAGCTTGCTCAGATTGCATTGAATTATGGTGCCAATGATGTGGATGGAACTGTGATGGGAGAAAGAATCGCACATTCAGCAGGAGCAAAAACGCCTGCAACGCTTACAAAAGAGAAACTTGTGAGCATGATAAGAAATGCTGGAAAAACGCCAGCTGAGAGGGATGCGTTCTTTAACACTCTGGAGGTATTGAATTGAAAATCGGGAAGTTTGGCCTGATAAACAACTTTCTCCCCTACTACCAGATTGAAAAGGAGGGTAAGTATGACGTTGTGGAGAGCTCTCCAAGGGAGCTTTCAGAAATGCTGATCAGAGGGGATATTGTTTACGCTCCTGTCCCATCATACTTCTACATTCAGAAAAAAAACACTCTCAACCGGCACAATTTCTGCGTTTCATCGGATGGAGAGGTTTTCAGCGTTGTTGTTGTTTCAAAAAGAAAGAGACTTGACGACTCGCCGGTTGCTGTGACCTCAAAATCCATGACCTCTTCAAGAATGCTTGAGATAATCAAAAGGGAGAGGGGGTTGATAAACAGACTTGTTGCTGTTGACGGAAATTATATGGAAGTCTTTAAAGAATTCAGTCATGCAATGCTCATAGGAGATGAGGCAATAAAGGCGAGAATGGTTTTCAGAGTGGTTATGGATATTGGTGAGGAGTGGAAAGAGATAACAGGTCTGCCAGCAGTTTTTGGAATTGCAACCTCAAGGAGGGATTTCAGGCATGGAAATGCAATAGACAGGGATGTTATAGAATCGTACAGAAAGGGAATGGAGATGAAGGATGAGATTGTTGAAATTGCAAGCCTGAAGTTCAGAATGCCTGCAGAGTTTCTCTCAGTCTACTTCTCCAGGCTGATACATGAGGCGGGGAGGAAAGAGATTAAAAGCCTCAGCGTTTTTGAGGAGCTTGTAAATGAGCACGGATTACATTGAAAAAAATCTGAATGGAGAGGATATCAGCTTTGATGAAGCAGTTGAGCTATTCAGCTTCCCAGTTCATGATCTTGGATACATGGCAGACAGAATAAGGAAGGAGAAATGCGGGGATGTTGTTGGATTTGTCATAGACAGGAACATAAACTACACAAATGCGTGCATTTCTAAGTGCAAATTCTGTGCCTTCTATGCGAGAGATGGCAGTCAGGAATATGTTCTGAGCTACGATGAAATTCTGGGAAAGGTTGCCGATGCTGTTGAGCGGGATGCAACCCAGATAATGCTTCAGGGTGGTATAAATCCCGATCTCGGCATTGAGTGGTTTGAGGGTCTTTTCAGGGAAATAAAGAAAAGATTTGACGTGGATATTCACAGTCTTTCCCCACCTGAAATCATTTATCTGGTAAAAAAAGAAGGGATGAGCATTGAAGAGGTGATATCAAGGCTCAGGGATGCCGGGCTCGACTCAATACCGGGCGGGGGAGCTGAGATACTGTCAGATGAAATAAGAATGGAGATAAGCAACAAATGCACATCAGAGGAATGGATTCATGTTATGGAAACAGCCCACAGACTCGGAATGAAGACAACAGCTACAATGATGTTCGGGCATGTGGAGAAAGAGAAACACATAGTAGAGCATCTGTTCAAAATCAGAGATCTGCAGAAAAAAACAGGTGGTTTTACCGCATTCATTCCCTGGAGCTTTCAGCCCGGAAACACCGAATTGCAGAGAACTGTCAAAGAGCCTGCTCCACCGCTCAGTTATCTCAGAATTGTTGCAGTCTCAAGAATTGTTCTACACAACATAAGAAACATTCAGGTTTCGTGGCTCACGCAGGGAATGGAAATTGCCACCTTAGCTCTTGATTTTGGGGCAAACGATTTTGGTGGGGTTATGCTTGAGGAGAATGTTGTAAAAGCAACAGGAAAGGAGTTCAGACCTGTGAGAGCTGATGAGATAGTCTCGGCGATAAGAAAGGCGGGTAGAATTCCTGCGAGGAGGGACACATACTACAACATCATCGAGTTCTGCTGACCCTTTCAGCCATCCTGAAAGCGAGAGATTTTATTCTTTCAGAGTTCTTTGACATGAATGCTCCAGCTATTGATGTGATAATCACTGCTGTTGTAACCGCTGATATCTCACTGCCAATGCCAAAGGCAAATATTAGGAAGATTGAGAACTCTCCTCTCGCTACAGTATCGAGTCCAATTTCAAGTCCTGAGAGCCAGGATTTGAGGAGGTATCTCCCTGTAATCAGTCCTGATGTTATCTTGCCTGCAGCTGCCACAGCAGCAAGTGCAATTCCAAGAATCAATCCGTCTGTCGAAAGTTTAACTGAAATTCCGAAGAAAAAGAAAAATAGAACAAGAAAAACATCCTTGAACGGGAGAATGATCTCTCTCAGTTTCTTTATCCCTGAGAGCATAAGACCGAGCATTATTGCAGAGTATCCAGCAGGAATATGGAAAAACTCCTCAAAGGCTATTCCGAGAAGTGCAACTGTAAATGCAAAAAGGGCTGGAATTTCATCCTCTCTCTGAAACAAGCTGCCAAGCAGCCTTGGCATGTAACTGGAGAGCATGTACGTGATTGCAGTAAAGACCAGAACTTTCACCATAAAGAGAAACAGATCGGAGCTTTCAGGGTTGTTCAGGACTATGAGGATTGCAATAACTATGTCCTCAAAGACCATTATCCATATCACTATCTCTGACTCCCTGTAGATCAGCTTTCTGTTCTCTATGAGCGATTGGAGAACTATGGCTGAGCTTGAGATGTATAGAGCAGATGCAACAAGAAAAGCCTGAACATGACTGAATCCAGCAAGAACTGAAATAATGTAGATGACCGAAAAGTTGATCAGAAAGTCATACAGCCCTGAATGGAAGATCATTTCCCTCTTCTCAGAGATCTCTTTCGGATTAAGATTTACGCCTATGTAAAACAGAAGCATTATAACTCCCGCTTCTGCAATAGCATTTGAAACCTCATCCGCTCTGAGTATACCAAGACCTCCAGATCCAAGAACCAGTCCAGCCAGAATGTAGGATGGAACAGATGGTAGAGACAGCTTCTTTGAAATGACAGCCAGAATCACACATACAAGCCCTGCAAGAGCTATGTCCATTCAGACCCCCAGAATTTCCCTTTCAAATCTCTCTATTTGCTCTTTATCGCCAATAACCACTATCACATCATCCTCCTCGAATATGAGGTGAGGAGGTGGGCTTATTATTGTCTTTCCACCCCTTGAAACCGCAACGATATTCGCTCCAGTTCTCTTTCTTATGGCAAGTTCCTCGATAGTCTTTCCGTGGAGTTTTTTTGTTATTGTGTAGGTGTGCATCGCAAGTGTCAGATCTGGAACTCCCATGAAGTCAATCTCAACACTCTCCTTTTCCTTTTCTATCGGCACACCGCCAAGTATTGTCGAAAGCCTTCTTGCTTCATTCTCTGTCAGTTCAATTGAGCATGGCTTTTCACATGATCTTTCCTGAATGTAGATCTGTATCGTTCTGTTTAGCAAAAATATGACAGCGATTCTGTCTCCTGATTGTGTCTCAAGTTCGTATTTTGTTCCAACACCTTCAAGGTCGATGAACCTTACCATGTGATTTATGAATTTTCATCCAATTTATCATCTTCGATGCCAATATTTATAATGCCGAAACCAAATTTCAGCTGATGAACATCGAAGGACTGATTCTCGACATTGATGGTGTTATTTCCAGAGGCAGGAAACCAATAGAAAAGGCATTGGAGGGATACAGGCTGATAAAGGAGCTTGGGATAAAAACTGTATTCGTGTCAAACAACTCAACGAGAAGCAGGAGAATAATGTTTGAAAGATTTGAGCAGTTTGGTCTGGATGTTGGTGAGGATGAGCTCATAATCGCAACTCATGCCACCGCTGTTCACATTTCGAGAGAGAACGGGGAATCGAGGGTTTTCACGACTGGAGAGGATGGTCTGAAGGAGGAATTGCTCAATCTCGGTCATGAGATTGTTGATTACAGGGAGGCAGAGTATCTTGTGGTCGGGTCAAACAGGGGGATAAATTTTGACATCTTTACCAGGGCATTGAGACTTGCGCTGAATGATGAGATCAGATACGTTGCTGTAAATCCAGACAGGGTTTTTCCTGCTGAGGATGGGCCAATTCCTGGCACGGGGCTTATAATCGGTGCTCTTTACTGGATGACAGGAAGACAGCCCGATGTTGTTGTTGGAAAACCATCGAGAATAATAATCGATCAGGCAATAGAGAAGCTCGGAGTGCGTAGAGAAAAAGTGGCAATTGTCGGAGATCAGATAGATATTGACATAATGGCAGGGAAAAATGCTGGAATCAAGAGCATTCTTGTTATGTCAGGAGTGACTGACGAGGAGAACTACGAAGAGAAAGTAAAGGAAACAGGAGTTGAGCCCGATTACATATTCAGAGATCTTAATGAGCTTGCTCAGAGCCTGAGGTCTGAAAAGTAATCCCTTTCATAGCTTTCGATCTCTCCTATATCAGCAAATTCTGGCAGTTCAGGGTCTATTGGGATTTCAGCAATAACATCCAGCCCGTATTTCCTTGCAAGCTTTTCGCTTCTCTTTTTCCCGAATATGTATGTTTTTTCTCCACAGTGGGGGCATGCAAAGTAGCTCATGTTTTCCACAATTCCAACAACCTCTGTGTTCATCATTTTCGCCATGTTCAAAGCCTTCTCGACTATCATTGAGGTGAGATCGTTGGGCGAG
>JALUWC010000190.1 GCA_027019885.1 Geoglobus sp. | reverse complement strand
GCTCTGACATCTGCAATTAAGGAAAGCAGGAGATGTGATGTTTTCATAGTTGTTGGGTCTTCTCTCGTTGTTTATCCAGCAGCAAATCTCCCGATGTACGCAAAAAATTCAGGTGCAAGGCTCATTATTGTCAATGCCGAGAGAACTCATGCAGACGATTACTTCGATGTTGTGATTCATGGCAGGGCTGGAGAGGTGATGCCGAGGATAGTGGAGGCTGTTAGGCGGATGAGACAATAAATAGATTTTTCAGATAAAAGGATTTAAATTAAAAATTCCAAAATGTTTAGCCGTGAAGGATCAAAAAATTATTAAATGTGTGCGTGGAAGGTAAAACACTTCTGAATGCAGAGGTGTTTCTATGATTGACAGTAATATTTTCGAGAAAATGCTGAAAAAACCCCAGATTTTCAAGAACAGGGATGTTCTGAGGCACTCGTACACACCTGAATACCTGCCCCACAGGAAAGAGCAGATTGAGGCGATTGCATCAGTACTCCTTCCCGCCTTGCAGGGTGAGACACCGTCCAACATTTTGATTTACGGAAAGACGGGTACCGGGAAAACAGCGACTGTTAAATTCGTTGGAAGACAGCTTGAAGAGGCGGGCAGGAAAATGGATGCTCACTGCTACGTTCACTATCTCAACTGCGAGATCATAGACACACAGTACAGAGTTCTCGCCACACTGGCAAAGGTTCTTGGAAAGAACGTGCCAATGACTGGGTGGCCGACAGATCAGGTATATGAGGAACTTAGAGAAGCAATAGACAGCAGAGATCAGACAATAATCATCGTTCTTGATGAAATAGACAAGCTTGTCAGAAAGGGGGATGACGTTCTCTACAATCTCTCCAGAATCAACTCTGAGCTTGAAAATGCGAGGGTGAGCCTGATTGGGATTTCAAACGATCTGAAGTTCAAGAACTTCTTAGATCCGAGGGTATTGAGCTCTCTCAGCGAGGAGGAGATAGTATTCCCGCCTTACAATGCCACTCAGCTTGAAGACATACTCGCCCAGAGAGCAGAACTTGCATTCTATGAAGGCGTTCTTGAGGAAGGGGTCATTCCGTACTGCGCTGCTCTGGCAGCTCAGGAGCATGGAGACGCCAGAAAGGCTCTGGATCTTCTTAGAATAAGTGGGGAGATCGCAGAATCAAGGCAGGACAGGAAAATCACAAAGGGTCATGTTAAGGAAGCTGTCAAAAAGATGGAGTGCGATCATGTTGTTGAGGCGGTAAAAACCCTGCCGAATCAGAGCAAGGTTGTGCTTTATGCAATGATTCTATTGCACAACAGCGGAAAAAGAAAATTCACAACCGGAGAGGTTTTTGCAGTTTACAAATCTCTTTGCAGAAAGATTGGAATGGACATACTAACTCAGAGGAGGGTGAGCGACCTCATTTCTGAGCTTGACATGCTTGGGATAATAAACTCCATAGTCATATCCAAGGGAAGATACGGAAGGACAAGGGAGATCAAGCTTGATGTTCCCGTTGATGCTGTTAAGGAGGTGATTCTTGACGATTACAGATTTGGAGTTCTTAGAAGGTATGAGGGAAGCTTTCTGAACTCTTCTTTAGATCATTTTGAGTAATTCTTTAGAAAATTGCCAATTTCTCTTTTTTCAGGGAAGTTTCTCGCTCCTATCATCTGTATGCTGTAGCTTGCAACAAAATTCCCTGAAAGCAGACATGTTTTTAAGTTAAATCCTCTGATGTATGCGTAGAGGAAGCCGGCAGCAAACGCATCTCCCGCTCCGGTTGTATCCACCACATCAACCTCAAATGCAGGTGCAAAAAGCTCATCACCATCTTTTAAAGCCACACTCCCCTCTGAACCTTTTGTTATAACTGTAAGGCTCACGTAGTCCTCAACTCCTTCAAGCATTCTGTATTCCTCCTGAGACAGGAAAATAATGTCTGTCAATTTCAACAAATCCTTCAGATTATCAACACCAAGCTTTGAGTAAGGGTAGCCAGGGTTTAAGATCACGGTCTTTCCGAATTTTTTTGCCTTTTTCGCAATCTCCAAGTGTGCTGGAAGGCTCTTCTCAGAGGGAAAAGGGTCAAGATAAAAGTATTCTCCCCATCTGTAATCGTTCTCACTCAGAAATGGATAAAACATTCCTGATGCGTTTGGGTACACAAAAAATGTTCTCTCTCCATGCCTGTCAACAAAAACATCCACTCTGCCAGTCTCAGCTCTAAGAACCTTGAAAATGCATTTTACTCCTGTTTTCTCCATCTCATCTCTGTAGAAAATTCCATCATCATCATTTCCAATGGTGGAAACGAATCTCACCTCAATCCCAAACCTCGCAAGCCCGTACATGACATTTCCTGCGGCGCCACCTGCATGTTTTTCCACTTTTTTGACAACGGCATGTCCTCCTCTCTCAGGAAATTCATCAATCAGGCATATCCTGTCAACAAGGGCGGGGCCGACTCCTGTGATCACGATTGGCTTAACGATTCCATGGTATTAAAATTTTGGTTTGCATAAACGGGTGTATGCCTCACCCAATTTTCTGATGACAATGTTTATATTTCGAAACCCTGTTTAGGCAGATACTTTTAAATAACCTTACTTAAAGGCTGAGAAGCTGGCTGTAATGGTGATTGGAAATGAGCAGGATAAGGAAATTGCAGAGGAAAAAGTCAAATCCAAATCTTGTCAGGCTGATAGATGATCTGCTGAAAGCTTCCGCAGAGAATGAGGCAAAGGTATGGAAGGAGATTGCAGAGAGGCTTGCAAAACCCCTCAGAAACTACGCTGAGGTCAATGTGGGGAAGCTTGAGAGATATGGCATGGAAGGAGAGATGGTTCTCGTTCCTGGAAAGATTCTCGGATCAGGAGAGCTTTCAAAGCCCCTGACAGTTGCTGCATGGAGGTTCAGCCAGAGTGCAAGGGAGAAAATAGAGAGAGCAGGAGGCAAATGCATAAGCTTTTTCGAAGCGGTGAGACAGAATCCTGAAGGTAAGAAGGTCAGGATTATTGTATGAGGTGGTTTAATGAGTGTAAATGTTGAGAGGGTTTTGAAGACTCTCGGTGATGACTTCAGGGTTATAGATGCATCCGGTCACATTCTCGGAAGACTCTCAAGTTATATAGCAAAGAGACTGCTCGAAGGAGAAAAAATAGTTGTTGTGAATGCGGAGAAGGTCATCATTACGGGAAATCCTGAAAATGTGTTTGAGAGATACAAGGAGAAGTATGACAGGGGTAGCAAGGAAAAAGGTCCCTATTTCCCAAGACATCCTGAGAAAATATTCAAAAGAACTGTTAGAGGGATGCTTCCCTGGAAAACAGGAAGAGGGAGAGAGGCTTTCAGGAGGTTGAGGGTTTTCATTGGCATTCCTGATGAGCTGAAGGACAGGGAGTTTGAGAAGGTTGAAATGGCTCTGTACGAGAGAGTTTCCAAATCTGAAAGATATGTTCTGCTTGAGGATGTCAGCAAATATCTCGGTTTTGAGGTGATAGCATGAAGGTTATTGTGACAAGCGGTAAGAGAAAGACAGCACTTGCAAGGGCAACTGCAAGGCCCGGAAAAGGCAGAATAAGAATAAACAAGGTTCCTGTTGAGATTGTTCAGCCTGAAATGATAAGGCTCAAGATAATGGAGCCCCTCATGATCGCAAAAGACCTCTCAAATCAGGTTGACATCGATGTCAAGGTGGAGGGCGGAGGAGTGATGGGACAGGCTGAGGCAGCGAGAACGGCAATTGCAAGAGCTCTGCTTGAGTATTCTGGGGACCCTGAGTTGAAGAGAGTATTCTTGGAGTATGACAGAACGCTCCTTGTCAATGATGTGAGGAGGAAGGAGGCAAAGAAACAGGGTGGCAGAGGAGCTAGGAAGAGGAGACAAACCTCATACAGGTGAATTTTTCATGTTTCCGGTAAGATGCTTTACGTGCGGTGCTGTTATAGCCCACAAATACGAGGACTATAAGCAGTTGATCGATTCAGGCAAACCTCCCAAGGAAGCCCTCGACGAGATTGGAGTAAACAGGTACTGCTGCAGAAGGATGTTTCTGACTTACAAGTCTGTGCTTAAGGAGTTTGCTCAGTACCATGGGGCCGTGGGGTAGCCTGGTTATCCTGCGGCGTTCGGGACGCCGTGACCCGAGTTCAAATCTCGGCGGCCCCACTGAAAGGGGTGATGGTGTTTGAAAAAAGTCTTTCCGTTTGAATACACGAGGTTTGAAAAAGCCAGGATTATAGGTGCAAGAGCATTGCAAATTGCGATGGGCGCACCGGTTCTGATAGAAACAGAAGCAAAAAATTCCCTCGATATCGCAAAGGATGAGTTTGAGAGGGGAGCGATTCCGATAACTGTGAGGAGGCGAAGAGATGCTTTTGTCTGGCTCAAGAGACATGATTTATTCTGAGGTGAGGAGAAAATGATTATCGAGGATGTTGTTTACAGGATCGTTTTTGACAGCAGAGGAAATCCAACCGTTGAGTGTGAGGTTTTTGCAGAAGGATTTTCGGGAAAAGCTATGGCTCCTGCCGGAGCCTCAACAGGAAGTGAGGAAGCTATTGTTGTTGATCCGTTCAAGATTGACGAGATTGAGGAAAGGGTTTCAAGAGCTCTGATAGGGCTTAACATATATGATCAGAGAGAGATAGACAAAACATTGAGGGAGGAGGATGGAACGGAGAATTTTTCAAGCATTGGCGGCAATTTTGCCATAACTGCAAGCATAGCATGCGCAAAGACAGCTGCAGATTCTCTGCAAATCCCCCTCTTTCAGTATCTTTCTGGCATTCTTGCTGAATCAATTCCCTACCCTCTTGGAAATGTTATAGGCGGTGGAATGCACGCGGAAGGATCAACTAACATTCAGGAGTTTCTCATTATCCCGATTGGAGCTGATACGTTCTTTGAATCACAATACGCAAACACAAGAGTTCATGCAGAGCTCAAAAAGATATTCAAGGAGAGGGGAATATTCTGTGGCAAGGGAGATGAAGGCGCATGGGCTGCTCAGATAACGGATGAGCAGGCATTTGGGATCTTGAGTGAGGCTATTGGGAGAGTTGAAGACGAACACGGTGTGAAGGTGAGGATGGGAATTGATGTTGCAGCAACAGAGCTCTTTGATGGAGAGCACTATGTTTACAAGGACAGAAAGCTCACCAGAGAGGAGCAGATACAGCATATTGCAGAGCTTGCTGACAGATATGAACTCTTGTTTGTTGAAGACCCCCTCCATGAGAATGATTTCGAGGGATTTGCAGAGCTGACATCTCAGGTTAAGGCCATGGTTTGCGGTGATGATCTGCTTGTAACAAATGTTAGAAGGATTGAAAGGGCAATTGAGTATGGGTCTATCAACACAGCCCTGATAAAGCCCAATCAGATAGGAACTCTTTCGGATACAGCAGATGCTGTCAGAATGGCGAAAAAGGCAGGATGGGACGTTGTTGTCTCTCACAGAAGTGGTGAGACGGAAGATCCAGCTCTTGCCCATCTGGCTGTTGCCTTTGACGCAACATTAATAAAAACAGGCGTGGTTGGAGGGGAGAGGATAGCAAAGCTCAATGAACTCATCAGGATTGAGGAGATGATTGAGTCAAGAATGGCTGAGATAAGGTGGTAAGAATGGTGAAAGAGAGAGAGGGAATGATAAGAGAGGCTGAGGAGGGATACGAGTATCTCATCCCACCTGACGAGTATCTGGCTGCGGGTGTTCACATCGGGACTCAGATAAAAACAGGGGACATGAAGAAGTTCATATACAAGGTGAGGCCAGACGGTCTTTACGTTCTTGATATCAGGATACTGGATGAAAGGCTCAGACTTGCGGGGAAGATGCTCGCAAGATACAATCCCTCAAAGATACTTGTGGTTGCAGCAAGACAGTACGGTCACAAGCCTGTTATGATGTTTGCGAAGGTAACGGGGGCTGATTATGTGATAGACAGGTTTGTTCCCGGCACTCTGACAAACCCGGCAATTCAGGAGTACAGGGAACCCGACATCGTGATAGTCACAGACCCTGCAATAGATTCCCAGGCTGTTGATGAGGCAACCGATATAGGCATTCCGGTTGTTGCCCTTTGCGATTCCAACAACAGCATTGCGAATGTGGACTTTGTGATACCTACAAACAATAAAGGGAGGAAAGCTCTTGCCCTTGTTTACTGGGTTCTCACAAGGGAAGTTCTGAAAAATAGAGGCTTTACCGAGTTCACATACAGCGTTGAGGATTTTGAGGCTGAGCTTTAAAATTTTTATCCTTTAAGCAGTTTACTTTCTTGGCAGGGGAAAGTGTAAATATATCGCAGTCCTATTCAACAGCGTGAGATTTGCTCATCTTGCAGATGTCCATCTGGGTTACAGACAGTATGGAAGTGAAGAGAGGGCAGTAGATTTTGCCCAAGCTTTCAAGAAGGCTGTTGAATTTTCAGTCTCCAAAGATGTTGACTTCATACTTGTTGCGGGGGATCTGTTTCACAAAAAAAGCGAAATGGATCCAGTAACCCTTGCCCAGGCTGTCCTCGTTCTGGAGAGGTGTGATATCCCTGTGATTGCGGTTGAGGGTAACCACGACTCAACCTATTTCAGAGAGAGATACACCTGGATAGACTATCTCAGCAGTCAGGGTTATCTGATAAATCTGAAACCCCACTTTGAGGATGGAAAGCCTGTTGTGGAGGAGTGGGATGGGAAGGCGGGCTCTTACTATGACACTGGCAATGCAAGAATTTACGGGCTGAAATACTACGGAATGCTTACGGAGCGAATAATTCAGGACTTCCTTGGAGAGATTGAAAACGAGAACAAAACAGTTTTCATGTCTCATTTTGGAATAGAAGGATACATTGACATGTACGGCTGCATAAGCTCATCCCATCTTTACCGTTTCAGGGATCGGATTGATTATGTTGCTCTCGGGCACATTCATAAAATGTACGTTGAGGACGATTTCATATTCAATCCGGGAAGCCTTGAGAGCTGCGATCTGAGAGAGTACTCATTCAAAAAGGGGATTTTTATTGTTGAGCTTGATGAGGAGATAAAATATTCCCATGAAAGCTCATTTTACACCCCCAGAGCTTTCAGAATTGTTGATGCGAACTTTTCAGATTATTCGAAGCTCAGGGATGAATTTCTGAAACAGAGAGGAAATGCAGGAGAGGTCGTTCATGTGAGAATCAGCACTGAAAAGAACATCGACAGGGAGAAGGTTGAAAAGCTTGCAAGGGAGATATTTGATCCCCTGGTGCTGAGAATTGAGGTGAATTACAGCTCAGGGGTTCTTCAGGCTGTGAATGTGGATCTTTCAGACAGGATCAAGGTTGAAAGGAATGTCATCTCTTCAATCCTGAGGGGGATGGGATACGAGGATATAAGTGAGGAGATTCTGAGATTAAGGGAGCTATTTTCCTTGGGAAAGATGGAGGATGCTGATGAACTCATTTCAGATATAATCTCGGAGAAGATGAAAGAAGCTGTAACTGAGATAAAAAATGAGTTCAGGGATGAAGGGCATGCCGGAAGAGATGAAAATCGGGAGGGTGAGGAGGAGTGGAGGTGGTGGGAGGTAAATGATTCTTGAGGTGTATCTGGAAAACATAAAGAGCTACAGGGCACAAAGAATTGAGTTTACAAGGGGACTCAATGGAATCATAGGCGAGAATGGAGCAGGAAAAACAACGATTCTTGAGGCAATAGGCTTCTGCCTTTTCAATCATCTACCCTACAACATATCTGATTTCGTCAGGAGAGGGGAGAGCAGGGCTGAGATAAGGATCAGAATTGAAAGTCCTGCTGATGGCAGAGTTTACAGGGTTGTCAGAAAAATACAAGGCGGTAAAACCTCCGAATACTTTGTTGAGGACGAGGAACTTGGCAGAATTGCTGAAGGAGTTAGAGATGTGGAGTCATGGATAACAGAGCACTTTGGGCTTGAGATAAATCCTGAAGTCATATTCGAGAATGCTGTTGGCGTAGATCAGGGAAACATCACGGCCCACTTTCTCTTACCTCCAAGCTCAAGAAAATCTGTATTCTCACCTCTTCTTGGGATAGAAAGGTATGACAGGGCATTTGAGAGAAGCAGAGAGTACCAGAATTTGCTTGAGGATAGAATAAATGAGATTCGAATTGAGATATCCAAAGTAGAGGAAAGGATAAAGGGATTTGAAAGAATGGCAAAGGAGCTATCAGAAAAGAGGAAGAGAGTGAGTGATCTCAAAAAAAGGAAGAAAGAAGTTGAGGCAAGACTTGATGAAGTTAAAAAGAGATGTGAGCTCCTGAGCAGAATCAAGGAAAGAGTTTCAGATCTTAAAAAAGAGAGGGAGTTGCTTGAAAGCAAAAGGGGCATGCTTGATAGGAGGCTCAGAGAACTTTTAAACGAGAGATTGGAAATTGAAAAAGCTGAAAAGATGATGTTCAGTCTAAAGGAGGGATACAGCAGATACCTGAAACTTCAAAAGGAGATAGAGGTGCTTGGAGAAAGGCTTGAAGAGCTTGAGAGAATTGTTAATGCAATTAATGAGAAAAAGAGAGATCATGATTTACTGAAGGAAAAGCTTCTTTTTCTGAAAAAGGAAATTTCGGAGCTGAAAAAAGAGGTTGCCGGCTACGAAGAGCTAAGGATAAAGGCTGAGAAAGAGAAAAAGGTGAAAGAGAGGATAAACACAATTAATGAAGCCCTGGGAGAGAAAAAAACTCTTGAAGAATTTATCAAAAGACTTGAAAGAGAGATAGAAGCATTTGAAAGTGAAGTTCACTCTGCAAACTCTGCAAGGCAGGAGCTTGAGAAGCTCAGAAAAAAGCTTGAAAGGCTTGAGGGTGTGGATGAAAAGAGAAAGAGGGCAATAGAGATAATATCGAGAATTGAGCAGAAAATCAAGGATTTGAAATCCATGAGAAGGTCAGTTGAGGAGACAACATGCCCCATTCTCGGCGAGCCATGTGACAGAATAGCCGACAGAAAGGAGAAATATGACTCTGAAATAGCAGAAATGTCTGAAAAGCTCGAGAATCTGAGAAGTAAGCTCGAAATGCTGGAAAAGATGGATATAGCCAGGCAGGATATAGAGAAAAAGATTTCGTCACTTGCCATGGAGGCAGAAAGGCTTCCATTGCTTGAGAAAGAAATTGGTGAGAGAAGGAGAAAGCTTGATGAGCTGAGGAAGAGGCTTGGGAGGATTGAAAATCTTGAAGAGGAAAAACTGAAGCTTGAAAATGAACTTGAATCTGTTGAAGGAAGCGAGGAAAGATTTGCCGTTGTTGCAGGAAAAACGGATGATCTCAGGAGATACACAAGGGATTACAAAGAAATCACTTCGAGACTGGAGGAAATCAGAAAGGAGCTTGATGGTTCTGAAGAATTTGTTCAGGAATACGAAAAACTGAAAACAGGGAAAGCTCAGATTGAAAGGGAGATGCATCGCTTAAGGTCGGACTATGAAAAGTATGTGAGACTCTCTGAAAAGACAGGTAAAAAAGGGGAGGTTGAAGGCAAAATCAGAGAGCTTGAGGGCGAGATTCAGGAAACAGCTGGAAAAATGAGGCAGATTGAAACAGCTCTTAATGAGCTTTCGGTGAAATACAGTGAAAAGGAGCATGAGGAGGTTGAAAGGCTTAGAGAAGAGCTCTTTTCAATGGTAAGCAGCATTTCTGGTGAGATTGGTGCATTAATGAGGGAAATATCCAGGCTGGAAACAGAGATCTCTGAGATGGAGAGTGAAAAAGAGAAGCTGAGCAGTATGAGAGACGAGATTAAAAATCTTGAGAAAAAGCTTGAATTTCTCAAAGATCTCAGAGATCTCTTCAGAAAAGCAGTTCCTGAGCTGACGAGAGTTTATGCGGAGATAATTTCAGCTGAGGCAAACAGGATTTTCTGCGAAATAATGGATGACTACTCCTGGCAGTTAGAGCTTTCTGAGGATTTTGGGATAAGGGCAAAGTACATGGGAAGAGAGATTGACTTCAGGCAGATGAGCGGTGGGGAGCAGATGGTCTCTGCTTTGGCTGTCAGGCTTGCTCTGCTGAAGTTTCTGTCATCCCTGCCAATAATATTCTTTGATGAGCCAACCCAGAACATGGATGCTGAGAGAAGGAGAAACTTTGCCCAGCAGATATCAAAAATAAAGGACTTCAGGCAGATTTTTGTCATAAGCCACGATGACACTTTTGAGGAGATGGTCGAGAATGCAATCAGAGTTAGAAAGGAGAACGGGGTAAGTGTGGTATGAGCCTTGATGGACGGCTTTTTGAGAACATAGACAGGTTTGTGGAAAGAATAAGGGAAATTCAGTCTCAGGAATTTGAGGTCAAGATTGAAAAGAGAAAAATCAGAAGGCTGAACGAATATCAGATTCTCGATGATCTGGCGGTTCTGGGGGTTGATGGCAGTCAGCTTCCACCTATGAGAGATTTTGGAATACCGTTTGGTGGAGTGCAGTCTGCAGGAATAGTTGTGCATCACGGCAGGGGAGAGTTTGAGGTCTTCCATAAAAGCAAGATAGTCTCCGACACAAACCTTGAATTTGAGAGGTTCAGGCTTGAGGTTGAGGTGATGAAGGACAGCATGGCTAAAGCTGACTTTGCCTTTTTTGATGGGAGTCTGAGGGCACTCTACACAACCGAATTGAGTGAGGCTCTGAGAAAAGCCTATCAGAGAGAGATTGAAAGCCTTATAAACGAGTCTGAAAGACTTGAAACTCCAGTCATAGGGTATGTTGACAGGAGCTTTACAAGGGATCTGAGGTTCAGCATATATGACTCAATGCTTCTCTCAGATTACCTTGAGATTTATGAATACACTCACCCCATAGGCACAAACACTCCATTGAAGGCAGTGTACTTCAAATTAAGCCCGCTTTTGCCTGCAAGAATAGAAATTCCTGAGTGGTGTGAAAGCATGCTGGATGAGATAATTGAGGTTGTTTACGCTGAATCAAAGCTTGGATCAACAAATGCCTATCCGTACATACTCGAAAGAGCCCATGCCAATGCCAGAATAAGCGAGAGGGAGAAGAACGCATTTCTCAGGGCTGTAAAAAGCATGGGAATATCATTTAAATTTGTCAGCAAGGTGATCGAATGAGGGTGGTCAGGGTTAATTCTGTGAGAGAGTTTGAGGCGGAGGGTGAGATGGAGATAGGAACCTTTGTCAGGGTTGGGGATGTCATCTCAATAAGCTCTCAGGTTTACCAGCAGGAGGACGAGATATCCAAGTATCTCGGAAAAGCTGATGTTGAAAAGATAAGAAAATTCATGCCAGACCTCAATGAGCCGAAAACCTACACGAAGTTCTATGTCCTGATGAGCAATGATGGAAGCGAGCCTCTGAGGATGGTGAGGATTGGGGATGAGATACGGGTGATGGATCATGACGAGATTGTTGAAATTCACACATCTAACAATGAGATCAGAATACCCTATCTCCCATTTCTGATAAAAAGAGACAGAGATCTGGCAAGAAATGCTGTCAGAAGATTGATGGACCTCATTCCAGATCAGAGAGACATATTTGAAATGATACTGGTTGAGATCGAGTACAGTCTGCTGAGAGAGGTGGATATATGAATGCCATAGGACTTGTCAAGGGGCCAGCAGACAGGCAGGACGAGTTCAGGTTCATCTCCCCAGACAATGAGAGGCTCAAAGCTGGAGAGTTCGTCTACTACGAGCTTGATGGGAAGAAAGTGCTATGCAGAATAACAGGAAGAAAGCCTGTGAGGCAGTTTCCCGATGTATACCTCTCAAACCCCGACATCGAGCCTGAAAGAATTCTGAGGGCAATAGGGATAGTCAGAAGGGATTTTGATCTGTATGAGCTAACCGCCTCAATTCTTGGCTATCACGATGAGGTAATGGGTTTCGTCAATCCCAGAATTCCTCCAAAGTCCGGAATGAAGGTAAAGCTTGCGGAAAAGGAGGTTATAGAGCAGGCCTTGATGAGGAAAAAGAAGGGTGAGGTGGGCAGCATTCATGCAGGATTCATCCTGAACAGAGAGGAGGACATTCCCGTTGTCCTCGACACATCTCTCGTTGTGAGCGAACATCTTGCA
>JALUWC010000189.1 GCA_027019885.1 Geoglobus sp. | reverse complement strand
TAACATTTTTCTCATCCCACCTCATAAACATCGGGCTGAGATATGAGGCTTCGAGCTTTCTCTGGTCTCTTCTCGGCTTTCTTTCAATAGCGGGAGCAATAATCTGGGGAAAAGCATCAGACAGAATTGGAAGAAAAAGAGCTCTTCAGATGGTTTACTCGATCATGGGAGCAGGTTTCATCCTGTTTGGACTTTCAAACACAATCTACTCTGCATTTCTGGCAACAGTTATTGCTGGACTTTCAATGCTCTCCATCCCACCACTCGTCCAGGCATATTGCGGGGATATAGCCGGTAAGAGCTCGGCATCAGCTGCAATTGGCTTTGTTACGCTCTTCTTTGGAGCAGGTCAGATGTTTGGCCCATCATTTGGAGGGTACCTTGCAGACGTGACAGGAAGTTTTCTCCTGCCACTGATTTCAGCAGGGGTTATGAGCTTTGCAGGTGCGGTTCTCATGAGAAAAACGTGACTTACTCCTCAAGAATGTCAGTGAGGTCAAACTCCTCCTCCTCGAACTCAAAGCCCGTGAAGTCAATCTCCTCTCCTTCTTCTTCCTCAAACTTCTCCATTACCTCAACATCCTCTTTGACAGTTGAAACAGCCTTCCTGACCATTTCCCTGTATTCATTCAGATCAGGGTTGTATATCCTCCAGGCAAGCTCCACATCTTCTCCTTCCTTTTTCTCCATTGCCTCAATCCTTCCAAGGGTTCTTCTTGCAGTTTCCAGAACCCAGTAGTCCCTGACTGCAAGATCAACTGGCGAGAGGATCTCAGGTCTGATTGAAATAAGCTTTCTTGATGTGCCCTCAAAGACTCTTGTCTTGCCAACCAGAGCCACAAGCTCAGGAACATTTATCTCTCCAATTATTTCAAGGGCTTCAGGCTGAAATCTGCCAACTGTGGCAAAGAATGTCCCAGTTGGATCAGCCAATCTTAATCTCCAGAAGTTCGTGTCTGCTCCGATCTCCTCCTTGTCAAGCAGAACAGCAACACTGAAGATTCTGTTTACCTTTTCCCCTGTTGGAGTGAGAACATACTTTATCTGATCCTCATCCTCAATCTGGTAGGTTGAGCTGACAAGCTCCTGAGCAAAAACCCTTTTCGCGACTTCCCTCTTCCTCATCATGCCAAAGCCTCCAGAATTTCTTCAAATTCCTCAATAGAGGGTTTGTAATGCTCAATATCTTGAACAAGGAGGTATCTTCCCCCTCTCAGACCTTTCACCCTGAAGTATCTGCCGAGAAGTTTGTTTTTGAGCTCAGCAAGAACAGCATTCCTGTCCAGATTTTCTTTGGCGATCTCAAGAGCCTTCTCAAGATTTACGCCTGTCAAACTTGAAATATTCTCCTCATTCAGAATTACCTCGTAAACGCTCTCCCCATCATCAAGAACCGCCTTGATTCTCAGGTCGTCGTACCCATCGATCTTCCCATGAACCTGACATACACCTTTAACCAAAACTCTTCCACATTCATTGCATCTTTTTATCAACCCGCTGTTCTGCTGAAATGAAACTATTGCTCCAATAACATCAATTTCTCTCGGCGGGAGCTGAATATCCTCATCAATCTCAACAATTCTGCTGGTTCTGTTTAAATTTACCTGCATCCTTCCCTGAAAGCTGTCTGTAACCACATTCTGAAACAGATAGCTTTTCCCCTCCTCAACCTCAGGCACATCTGCTTTGCTCCATATCACGAACTTGATTATCCCTGTTTCATCTCCAATCAGCCCAACCTGAGAGACATTTGGAGAATTTGAATCCCAAAGCTGAACGACCTTGGCTTTAAGACTTACCCACTGATTCGGCTTTGTTATCCCGGATATCTTTACGAGAGGAGAGGCTCTCTCCATCAGTCCTTCCCTTGAAACCCCGTACTCTCTCACGAGGTAGTTTGTTATCGTCCTGACAGCTTCACTCTCAGGAACCTTGAACTCCTCAACAAGCAGTCTCATTCTTTTCAGAATGTCTTCCCTTTTTACCTTAACATTCTGACCTTTAATTTTCTCAAGAATTCGATCTGTTAAAATTTCAGCCCTGTTCATCAATGATCAATCAACAGCCATAAACATAAGGTTTTCTGATGAAGTGAAAGTAATCCAGATGAGACTCAGAAAAATAGATAATTAAAATAAAATTACTCGATGTCTATTCCCTTAAGCCAGGGCATCATCTTTCTCAGTTCCTTTCCAACCTTTTCAATTGGATGGTTCTTCTCCATTTCAAGAAGCTTTGAGTAGCTCGGCCTGCCTGCCATGTTCTCAAGAATCCATTCCCTTGCAAACTCTCCACTCTGAACTTCTTTGAGGATCTCCCTCATCTCATTCTTCACAGACTCGTTGATTATCCTTCTTCCCCTCGTCATCCCTCCATACTTTGCTGTGTCACTGACTGAGTACCACATCGCATATATGCCCCCCTCATAGATTAAATCTACAATAAGCTTCAGCTCATGTAAAGCCTCGAAATAAGCCACCTCAGGCTGATAGCCAGCCTCAACAAGAACATTAAAGGTTGCCTTTATAAGCTCAGCCACACCACCACATAGATCGACCTGCTCTCCAAAGAGATCCGTCTCAGTTTCCTCCTTAAACGTTGTTTCTATCACTCCAGCTCTCGTGCATCCAATTCCCTTTGCATAAGCAAGAGCATACTCCCTGGCTTTTCCTGTAA
>JALUWC010000188.1 GCA_027019885.1 Geoglobus sp. | reverse complement strand
TGGTTTGGACAAGTTCTTCAAGTTAAACGATCCAAACACTTGGACCGGGACAAATACGATGTACTGGTATCATGGAATATTTCCATTCAACTTTGAGGACAATGCTTACAAAAATGTGGACGGAGAGGATAAGTGGAATAATGGAATAGCATTCGTTTACTGAAATGAGACCTAAGACCATCTCTAAGATCAATATTTTAATTTTAGTTCTGTGTGTATCTGCTATTAGCCTTATTTTATTCTTCACTCCAACCAATAAACCACCATATTTCAATGTGGAGTTCGAAAACGAAAACCATACAACCCAGAAAATTGGTGATTCCTATCACGTAAATTTTTCAACAATTGTCGTTTACAAGTACAAACAAGCCTATTACTACCAAAGCAAGGAATATCCTCCCCCTGATGAACTGCCTGTTAGGGTAAGAATATTTGTGAGTCCATGGATAAACGAGAACGAGTGCTGTGATCTTACCAGCAGGAAGCTCGTTTGTGCTGAGAATATAACGCTCCATTATAGAGAACCCTACCACTTCTCCTGCGAATTCAATTTGAGTGGAGATCACAGGAAATATGAAATCGAAGAGAAAGTTGAATGGTACCATTACTTTGAAAGTGCAGGAAAGTACGCCAGATGGGATTGGGATACCTTTGGTATAGGATATTATAACATAATACTAAACATAACGCCAGAAATTAAACAAACCCCTGTACCTCAGCCTCCAATCCCGCAAGTATCCTTGCCGGAACTTCAGGGGAGGGAAGGGGCCTATGCTTCAAAACTCGCCTTCAACGATCCCGATGTCCAGAAATTTATAGATTACAACTTTGAGATTTACAAGGTCGTTTCGGCTGGCAACAACACATCAATAGTCTACTTCCTCACCCAGAAGACGAGGCCTCCCTGGGTTCGTGGCATAACACTTGCAGTTCCAGTTGATTTAAAGAATATGGAGGTGAAGAAAAAAGGGATTAAGTTCTATCTCAATTTCGCTCCTTTAACTAAAAAACAAAAGGAGGAGGCTGTCAGAATTGCTATGTCAAATGAAACCGTCAGAGACATGGTTGGAAGGAACTATTCCATAAACGTCTCGGTGGATTACTGGCAGGACATTGAAGAATGTAATTTCCATGCGTATCCAGCGGTAAAGATCGGTTTGGCAAACGCAACGCTAATTGTATTCGTAGATTTGGAGGAAGGAAAGATTGTTAAGATGTTTAAACGAGAAATCCTCACTCAGAGGTGATTTAATGTCGGCAAAAACCTACATACCATTTGCAATTCTTGGTATGCTATTGGCAACTGCAGCCCTCATGCTCTTTGCTGTTTTGATGAGCTTGGAAAAGCTGATACTGTTTTTACTTGTTTCGAGCGTTTCACTTGCTTTTCTGCTTGCAGGGGAAAAGAGAGCAGGATTTGTTATTAGGACATCGCTTCTAATCTTTCTCTCTTCATCTCTGCTTCTCTTTCTTGTAATGGCTGTTGTCATCTCTTCATTCAAACTTGGAACATAGTATTTGAAACTGAAAACTGAGACCAGAATACATCATTTAAATTCACGAAAACAAGGTAAAAGCTATCTGCAGTTCAATGGAAAAAGTGTTGCAGAGTTAGGGTGTGTGCCACTCAGAACCATCACAGCAATTGGATGTTTAGAAACTTTCCGCCGTAACTGTTAAGTGGCTGATTCCAAGAATAAATTTCGGTGAAAGCCTATGGATGTGCATGAGGCAATTGAAAAGAGAAGGGCTTACCGATCCCTTGAGGCCTGTGAAATCTCTGAAAACCTAATAAAGGACCTTGCATATCATGCATCTCTCTCGCCTTCATGCTACAACAATCAGCCATGGAGATTTGTTTTTGTCAAGAGCAGAGAAAAACTCAGTGAGCTTTTCAGAGCTCTGCCAGAGGGAAATGCATGGGCTACAAGGGCATCGATGATAATCGCAGTTTACTCAAGAAAGGACTTTGACTGTGTTGTTGACGATAGAGAGTACTATCTTTTCGATACGGGAATGGCCACAGCTTTCCTCATTCTCAGGGCGACAGAACTTGGATTGATCGCTCATCCAATAGCAGGTTACAATCCTGATGATGCAAAAGAGGCAATCGGAATTTCTGAAGAGGACAATCTCATAGCTTTGGTAGTTGTTGGAAATCATTCCGAAAAGCCAAATGAACTGCTCTCTGAATGGCAGAAACAGCAGGAATTGGCAAGACCTGAAAGAAAGAAGTTTGAGGAATTCTGCAGAATAATTTGAGACTTATTAAAGTAATCGAAACATTTAAAGCTTGCACTCTTGTGCAATAATGCAATGTTCCGCAAGATTCTGATTGCCAACAGAGGGGAGATTGCGGTAAGAGTGATGAGGGCATGCAAGGAGCTTGGAATCAAAACTGTTGCGGTTTATTCTGTTGTTGACAAAAGAGCCTTTCACAGGGTTTATGCTGATGAGTGCTATCTCATAGGGGAGGCTGAGCCTTCAAAAAGTTATCTGAACATAGATGCGATAATTGATGCAGCAAAAAGGAGCGAAGCTGAGGCAATACATCCCGGCTACGGGTTTTTGGCGGAGAATCCGGAATTTGCGAAAAGGTGCGAGGAGGAGGGGATTACCTTCATCGGCCCCTCTCACAAAGTCATTTCAGCAATGGGTTCAAAGATAAACGCAAGAATGCTCATGAAGGAGGCTGGAGTTCCTGTTGTTCCGGGAAAGGAGAACATTGAGTCTGAGGATGAGGCTGTTGAGGTTGCGGAGAAAATTGGATATCCTGTTGCTATAAAGGCGAGTGGTGGTGGAGGAGGCATAGGAATCTCCATAGCTAATAACGAGAAGGAGGTTAGAGAAGGATTTGAGAAAAGCAAAAAGCTTGGTGAGAAATATTTCAGAGATTCATCTGTTTACATCGAAAGGTATCTTGTAAAGCCGAGACACATCGAGTTTCAGATTCTCTCAGATGGAAAAAAGGTGATCCATCTTGGTGAGAGAGAATGCAGCATTCAGAGAAGGCACCAGAAGCTCATAGAGGAGGCTCCATCACCTGTGTTTACCGAGGAGATGAGAGAAAAATTTGGCAGGATAGCTGTAAAAGGAGCAAAGCACATAGGATACACAAATGCAGGGACAATGGAATTTCTTTTCCATGATGGAGAGCTTTACTTTCTGGAAATGAACGCCCGTCTTCAGGTTGAGCACACGATAACGGAAATGATCACAGGCATAGATATTGTCAAGGAGCAGATAAGAGTTGCATCTGGAGTTGGATTGAGCATAGATCAGGATGATGTGAGGATAAGGGGACATGCGATTGAGGCAAGAATAAACGCTGAGGATCCAGTGAACTTTCTTCCAAGAACCGGAAAGATAATGCATTACCGCTCTCCGGGAGGACCGGGAATGAGGGTTGACAGCGGAATCCATATGGGATATGAGATCACACCCTACTATGATTCAATGATCTCGAAGCTCGTTGCATGGGGAAGAACAAGAATTGAGGCAATTGCCAGAATGAGAAGGGCACTTTATGAATACATAATCGAGGGAGTTGAAACAAACATCCCCTTCCACATGGTTGTTGTTGAGGATGAGGAATTTGTCAAGGGTAACACCCACACAAGATTTGTGGAGGAGAGAAATATTCCGGAGAGGGTATTGTCGTCCATCAAAAACATAAACAATCTCAAAACAAGGCTTTACGAGATATTCACGAGGGATCATATTGAGGTATCGAGGCAGGATGAGGTTATTCTTGTTGCCGTATCTGCAGTAATGGCATACATAGATGGTAGAGAGTCTGGAGGACTTGTTGAGGCAAAAACAAGCCAGTCATGGAAGGTTTATAGCAGATTGAAGAATCTGGGGTGGCTTTGATGCCTGACGAAAAGCTTGCAAGAGCTCTGAGGGCGAGAGTACGAAGGAATATGCTGAGAGAGATAATGAGCAATGGAAGAATGAGTGTTACTGAAGTTGCGAGGAGACTTGGAATATCAGAGTATTCAGCATCGAGGCACTTAAAACTCCTTTACGATCTTGGAATTCTTGATTTTGAGCCCAGACCCCCTGAGAAATACTATTACAGCAGGTTGAAAAACCTGAAAGAGCTTCTCGATGCCTTTGATAGAGTTGTTGACGAGCTTGGGAGGTTGAACAGATGAAAGCAATTATTTTGATGGGATCCAAGAACGATATGAACTATGCGAGAAAGATTGCCGAAAACCTTGAGCATTTCGGAATTGAGAGCACGTTCAGAGTGGCTTCAGCCCACAAAACTCCTGAAAAAGCGCTCAAAATTCTGAAAGAGTATGAAAACGAAGATGTCGTGTTTGTGACTGTAGCCGGGAGAAGCAACGCACTGAGCGGTTTTGTTGATGCCAACACGTCCAAACCCGTGATAGCCTCCCCACCACTGAGCGAGAAATTTGGAGGAATGGATCTGCTTTCGAGCATAAACATGCCCTCCGGAGTGGCTCCGACGCTCGTCATCTATGCAGAAAATGCTGCGCTTGCTGTGGCAAAGATATTCGCCCTGAAGAGCGAGGATGTGAGGCAGAGGGTCATTGAATACCAGAGAGCCAAGAAAGAGGAGATATACAGGGCAGATGAGGAGGCAAAAAGTTTATAATCTAATCCGCCAAGCGGTGATCCCAGATGGGTAGTGTTAAAGACCTTGAAATAATAAAACAGCCTTCAGATAAAACTGGCATTGGCAGATTCCACTTTTCTGACCGCTATTCGGTCTTCGACTTCGGTGAGATGCCTGATTTGCTGGAGAACAAGGGTAAGGCTCTCTGCATCCTTTCAGCTCACTTCTTCGAGCTTCTGGAAAAAAGAGGAATCGGAACCCACTACATAGGACTTGTTGAGAATGGGATTGTGAAGAGGCTGGACGAAATCAGCGATCCTGTCAGCGTTATGGAAGTGAGGCTGGTAAACGTTCACAGGCCCAAAAAAACTGAAAGCGGGTACGACTACTCGATCTTTCAAAGGTTAAAAGGCAACTTCCTAATTCCGCTGGAGATAATCTACAGGAATTCATTGCCTGAAGGGAGTAGTGTTTTCAGAAGATTAAAGAGGGGTGAACTTAGGCTCGAAGATCTCGGTCTTGACACCATGCCTGATCCGGGGCAGAGGCTCGAAAGGCCGATAGTAGATTTCTCGACGAAGCTGGAGGATGTGGACAGGTATCTCAGCAGGGAAGAGGCGAGGAGAATTTCGGGACTGAGCGATAAGGAGTTTGAAAAACTCATCAAGCTAACAATGACGATTGATGATCTCATAACCAGGGAGGTTGAGAAAGCAAAAATTTTCAACGAGGATGGTAAGATAGAAGTCGCTTTTGACGAAAACAGGGAGTTCATGGTGGTCGATGCTCTCGGCACCCCTGATGAGTGCAGGTTCAGCTTTAGCGGTATCGAGATGAGCAAGGAGGTTCTCAGGAGGTATTATCGCAGGACTGACTGGTACAGGAGGGTGGAGAAGAGCAAGGGAGAGGGTGACTGGAGGAAGGTAGTTGGAAAACCACCTGAGCTACCTGAAAGCCTGAAAAAAGCGGTGGAGGAGATGTACATGTCTGCCTGTAATGAAATCACAGACAGGAAGTTCTTCGACTCTCCGAGCCTTAAAGACGTCATGAGAATGATTTCCGAGTTTATGGAGGTATACGATGGTTAAGGCGTATCTCGCTCTTGAGGATGGAACTATTGTTGAGGGCAGGGCTTTTGGTGCTGAAAGAGATGCTGAGGGTGAGCTGGTTTTCAACACCGCAATGACCGGATACGTGGAAGCTCTAACCGATCCCAGCTATAAAGGACAGATTCTGATGATGACGTACCCGCTCGTAGGGAACTACGGTGTGTGCAGAGAGGATTTCGAGAGCGATGGTGTTAAGGTTGAGGGCTTCGCTGTCAGGGAGCTCTGCAAACATCCAAGCAACTGGAGGAGCGAGATGAGCGTTGATGAACTGCTCAAAGAGTACGACATTCCGGGCATTGAGGGCATCGATACAAGAATGCTCACCAAGAAGACGAGAATTTATGGAGCGATGAAGGCGGTGATAGCTGTTGGAGACTATTCTGACAGAGAAAAGCTTGTGGAAAGAGCAAAAAATCAGCCGTCCATAACCGAGCTCGATCTTGTGGGCGAGGTGTGTGTTAAAGATCCCAGAAGGATTGAGGCTGAAAAATCGAGGTTTGAGGTAGCATTAATAGACCACGGAATAAAGATGAGCATCGTCAGGCAGCTTTTACTGAGAGAAGTTAGCGTGACGCTCGTCCCCTACACCCATCCCGCCGAGAAGATTCTGGAAGAGGATTACGACGGGGTTTTCATATCCAACGGGCCGGGTGATCCTGCACGCGTTCAGGAGAGCGTTGAGACGATAAGGAAGCTGGCAGGAAAGGTTCCAATGGCCGGTATATGCCTGGGCCACCAGCTTGTTGCGAGGGCTTTCAACGCAAAGACCTTCAAGCTCAAGTTCGGCCATCATGGCGCAAATCAACCTGTGAAGGATTTTGAGACAGGGAGGGTGTTTATATCAAGTCAGAACCACGGGTTTGCGGTGGATGAAAGAACTCTGCCGAAAGAACTGGAGGTTACGCAGATAAACCTGAATGACAGGACTGTTGAAGGATTAAAGCACAGGGAGATACCTCTCATAAGCGTGCAGTACCATCCGGAGGCTGGCCCAGGACCTCACGACACCTACTTCTTCTTCGACGAGTTTGTGAGGATGCTTGACGAATACTGAGGGTGATGGAATGCCGAAGAAGGAAGACATCAGGAAGATCATGGTCATAGGAAGCGGGCCAATAATCATAGGTCAGGCTGCGGAGTTTGATTACTCAGGCAGTCAGGCCTGCAAGGCTCTCAGAGAAGAGGGCTATGAGGTTGTGCTTGTGAACTCCAATCCCGCAACGATAATGACCGATCCCGAGATGGCGGACAGAACCTACATCGAGCCGATAACAGCTGACGTGGTTGCAAGGATAATCGAACGAGAGATGCCTGATGCACTCCTGCCTACTCTTGGAGGTCAGACTGGACTGAATGTTGCAGTAGAGCTTCACGGGATGGGGATTCTTGATAAATACGGAGTGAAGCTCATAGGTGCCAATATCGAGGCGATAAAGAAGGCTGAGGACAGGGATCTTTACAGGAAGGCAATGGAGAATGTCGGAATTGAGATACCGAAGAGCGAGATTGCCAGCAGTATCCGAGAGGCTCTGGATATAGCCGAGAAGCTAGGATATCCTGTCGTTGTTAGACCTGCTTTCACTCTCGGAGGGACAGGAGGAGGGATCGCATACAATCGAGAGGAGCTGGTGGAAATTGCAAAGAAGGGCATCGAGATGTCTCTGATAAATCAGGTGCTCATCGAGGAAAGCGTGATAGGCTGGAAGGAGTTTGAGCTTGAGGTGATGAGGGATAAAGCCGATAACGTAGTGATAATCTGCTCCATCGAGAATTTTGACCCGATGGGAGTTCACACTGGAGACAGCATAACCGTCGCTCCAGCCCAAACCCTTACAGATTTCGAGTACCAGCAGCTCAGAGACTACGCAATAGATATCATAAGGGAAATTGGAGTCGAGACAGGCGGAAGCAACATTCAGTTTGCCGTTCATCCTGAGAATGGAAGAATTCTCGCCATCGAGATGAATCCGAGGGTGAGCAGAAGCTCTGCTTTAGCATCCAAAGCAACCGGATTTCCAATAGCAAAGATTGCAGCGAAGCTTGCCGTTGGGTATACTTTGGACGAGATACCAAACGATATCACAAAAGAGACTCCTGCAAGCTTCGAGCCGACGATAGACTATGTCGTTGTGAAGATTCCGAGATTTGCTTTCGACAAATTCCCCACAGCTGACAAAACTCTTGGAACGCAGATGAAGAGTGTCGGAGAGGTGATGGCGATAGGCAGAACCTTTGAGGAAGCTCTGCAGAAAGCCATAAGGAGCCTTGAAATTGGCAGATTCGGGCTTGGAGCTGATGGAAAGGATAAAAAGCCGGACAGGGATGAAATCGTTCAGAAGCTGATAACACCCAATCACCAGAGGGTCTTTTACATAAAGTACGCCCTCGAGAGCGGCTTCTCAGTAAAGGAGGTTGCAGATTTTACCAAAATAGACCCGTGGTTCATAGAGAAGATCGCCAGCATTGTCAGCGTGGAGAGGGAGCTGAGGAATCACGCAAAAGCTCACAGCATAGATGAATTACCGCCAGATGTGTTAAAGAGGGCGAAGCAGTACGGCTTCAGCGATTACCAGATCGCAAAGATCTTCAACACCAGTGAGAGGGAGGTCAGGAGGGCGAGGAAGGGAAAGGGTCTGATTTCGACGTTCAAGATGGTTGATACATGTGCGGCAGAATTTGAGGCTAAAACGCCCTACTACTACTCAAGCTACGAACTCGAAAACGATGCGGTCAGGACTGATAGAAAGAAGGTGATGATCCTCGGCAGTGGACCAAACAGGATTGGACAGGGGATAGAGTTCGACTACTGCTGCGTGCACGCAGTTATTAGTGCCAAGGAGGAAGGGTACGAGGCTATCATGGTGAACAACAATCCCGAGACAGTATCAACAGACTACGACACGTCTGACAGGCTTTACTTCGAGCCGATAACTCACGAGGATGTCATGGATATTTACGAGAACGAGCAGCCTGAGGGAGTTTTCGTTCAGTTCGGAGGACAAACTCCTTTGAACATAGCCAGACAGCTTGAGGAAAGTGGAGCGAAAATTCTGGGCACTTCTGTGGACTCCATAGATCTCGCAGAAGACAGGGAGAAGTTTGCTGAGATATGCAGAAAGCTTGGAATACCTCAACCGGAAAACGGCATTGCGTTCAGCATAGAGGAGGCAAAGGAGATAGCCAGAAAAATTGGATATCCCGTGCTCGTCAGACCCAGCTACGTTCTGGGCGGAAGGGCGATGGAGATAGTCTACGACGAAGAAACGCTTGAGAGATACATAGAGGAGGCGATTGAGGTAAGCCCCGAGAAGCCCATACTCATAGACCGCTTCTTGGAGGATGCGGTTGAGGTTGAGGTTGATGCGCTCTGCGATGGTGAAGAGGTGGTGATCGGAGGCATAATGGAGCACATTGAGGAGGCGGGAGTGCACAGCGGAGACTCGGCATGCGTTCTTCCACCACAAACAATTCCTGAAAAGGTAATCAAGAGAATAATCGACCACACCAGAAAACTCGCACTCGAGCTTGGGGTGGTTGGCCTGATCAACATTCAGTATGCTGTAAAGGATGGGGTAGTTTACATCCTTGAGGCAAATCCAAGGGCAAGCAGGACTGTTCCATTTGTCAGCAAGGCTACCGGACTGCCACTTGCCAAAATAGCCGCAAAACTGATGCTTGGACTAAAACTCAAGGAACTCGGCATAAAGGAAAATATATTCCCCAGGCATGTAGCGGTTAAGGAGGTAGTCTTTCCATTCATAAAGCTTCCCGGAGTCGATCCTGTTTTGGGACCTGAAATGAAGAGCACCGGAGAAGTTATGGGGATGGACTACAGCTTTGGAATCGCATTTTACAAAGCTCAGCTTGCAGCGGGAATGAGATTGCCGTTAAAGGGAACGGTTTTTGTAAGCCTGAGAAAATCTGACAGAGCAAAGCTTCTTCCTGCAGCTAAAAAGCTCAGTGAAATGGGATTCAGGATTCTTGCAACAGATGGTACCGCTGAGTTTTTGAGAGAGAACGGAATAGAAGCTGAAATAGTGCTGAAGGTGAGTCAGGGAAGACCGAACATCCTTGACAAGATAATCAACAGGGAGATTGATTTCATAATAAACACCCCAAGCGGGAAGAGGGGCAAGACCGAGGGCTACATGATAAGGCGGGCTGCTGTTGATCACGGCATTCCATACATAACAACCGTCAGCGGTGCATTGGCCGCTGTTAAAGGAATTGAGGCAATGAGAAATTCAATAATGACCATAAAGAGCATTCAGGAATACCACGGTGAGATGGATGGATAAGCAGGAAATAGAGGAACTGCTGAAGAGGCTGGATGGGAAGGAAATATCAAGAATTTTCCTTGAGAAGATGTCTGAAAATCTGAAGCACGATGTGTATCGACACATCAGAGCGGGAAAACCCGAGGCAGTTCTTGCAGAATTCAAGACAAAAGAGGAGATCATCAAAATTGCCAGGAACTCTCTGGAAAATAAAACTCCCATTCTGTTCACAAGGCTCAGCGAAGATCAGATGGAGGAGCTTGAGAGGATGGGTTTTCATGTTAACAGAATGGCAAGAACTGCAAGGCACATGAAAACTGATGAAAATTCAGGAAAGGTTGCAGTGTTTTCTGCCGGAAGCTCTGATGTATCTGTTGCAGAGGAGGCAGTTGAGACAGCTGAATTCTTGGGTATGGAAGTGCTGAAATTTTACGATGTTGGTGTGGCAGGAATACACAGGCTCATTGAGCCATTTGAAATGCTCAAAGATGAAGATGTGGATTCAGCCATTGTTGTTGCTGGAATGGAGGGAGCGTTACCCTCGGTTATTGCTGGGCTGATAGACATTCCTGTTATCGCTGTACCAACATCAGTTGGTTACGGCACTCATCTCATGGGATTCACAGCCCTTTTCTCAATGCTCCAGAGCTGTTCCTCAGGTGTTGCTGTTGTCAACATAGACAACGGCTTTGGAGCGGCAGTCTTTGCTTACCTCATATCAAGGAGAGTCAGAAAAAGGCTGTAGGTTTCTCTCAATAATTTCTCTGGCGGTTTCAATCAGTTCTTTCTCGTATACAACCAGAGAAATCTCCTTCAGATGCACAGTCATCTCTGAGAATTCCTTTACAGTTTCTACAAACGTTTCAACCACTCTCTCAAAAGGGCATCCGTAAATTCCAGCACTTATTGCAGGAAATGCTATGGATGAAATTCCAAGCTCCTCAGCCTTTTTCAGCGGTCCAAGAAATGCTAATTTAAGCTTTTCCCCATAGGTTTTTCCCCACCTTCCACTGCATACTGGTCCGACAGTGTGTATCACATACTTTATCCCCCTTTCCTCAAGCCTCATTGCAGGAGTTACAACCACCTCTCCATGCTCTATGTAGTCCCTGCCAACCTGCTCCCTCACTGCCTCCTTGCTTATCCCTGTGTATTTCTGAGCATCTCCAGCACAGGCCTTTGCTATCACATAGGCAACTCCCCCTCCGTGCTCAAGATATCTGTTTGCGGCATTCACTATTGCATCGGCTGGATATGATGTTATGTCCCCTCCTACCAGCTTCACCACAACGTTTCCAGCCTTCTTTTTTGCAACCGTTTCCATGAATCCATTTTGAGCTGAAGAAATTTAACACTCTCGCCTCTCATGCATTCTGGTTGGAAAAGTTTAAATACACATAAGGAGTGTAAGCATAATCAATGAGAAAATTCCTGTCAAAAATGATTGGTCTCAGAAAAGGAGAAAGGATGAATGCTGTTATAGCAGAGATAAAAGTCTACTCTCCAAAGTACGGGGACCTTCTCAGGAACAGAGATGTTATTGACATTCTTGAGGTCTATGAGCGATGCAGATGCGCCGGAATATCATACATAACCGAAAAAAATTACTTCAGAGGTGATTTTGAGATTTTTAGGAGGATATGCAGAAACTCAGAGCTTCCTGTTCTCAGGAAGGACTTCATCGTCACAAAGGAGGAGATAGAGAAAACTGCAGAGGCTGAAGGCAGTGCTGTTCTACTCATTGCAAGAATTTTGAAGGAAAACACAGCAGAATTTGTTGATTACAGCATTGATCACGGACTCGAAAGTATTGTGGAGGTTCACAGCATCGGCGATATTGATTACGCACTTGAGTCCAAAACCCCGATAATCGGGATAAACAACAGGGATATAGCGATTCTCGAGAAAGATGATGGTAGTGTTAAAGTTACAGAAAAGCTCGCACCTCTCATCAATTCCCACGCCACAAAAATCAGCGAAAGCGGGATTCAGACAAAAAGAGATGTTGAAATGGCACTGGAATATGTAGATGCGATTCTTGTTGGAACCGCGTTTATGAGGGCTGAGAATATTGAGAAGAAGGTTATGGAGTTTGTTGGTGGTGAAAATGCTTGAGGCGGTTC
>JALUWC010000187.1 GCA_027019885.1 Geoglobus sp. | reverse complement strand
GCAGTCTGTGGGCTTCACATTCCTGTCAATGATCTGGGCAGCAAAGCTCATGCACGTGTCATATCCGCATTCACCGCAGTTTGTTTGCGGGAGATATTTGTAAACTTCAAGGGGACTCTTTACCTTCATCCTCACACCTCCATTGTTATCCAGTCATCAACATTGTCAATGCTCTCCTCGACAACTCCCGAAAGCATCTTCATCCACTCCTTCAGCACTGCCAAAGCTCCGGGATGCATCATCATGAACATGTCAACTCCTGCAAGTGCGAGAGTCATCCCCGTTACGATTTCCCATATCGGCCCTCTGAGCTCTCTCGGACCCCATGGTGTATCACCTTCAATTGGTGAGTCCTTCATCCATGCCTCCCTTGCACCCCATGCGTTTGTTGTACCACTCGACATCGGGAAGTTCAGATCTGTGTCTCCTCTTAGCCCTGAAATCCTGATTCTCTCCATGTTTGTGAAGGCATAATCCAGTCCGTAACCAAGTGCCGCAGTTGTCGGATCCATGACGATGCTTTTCCTTTCAATTCCAACTCTCTTGAGCAGATATCTGTTCAGGGTTTTCTGATTGTTTATGTCCATCTGTGTCCAGCTCAGAATCACATGTCCGTATTTCTTGGCAGCATTTCCAATTCTCTCCCAGTCCATGTCCAGGGTTGCTGAGGCGAGCATTATCCTCTCTCCCTCTGCAACCTCCGCTGCTCTTTCAAGCACTTCAGGATCTTTCTCCTTGTTGCCAGAGCCTCCAATTATGAGAGGCACCTTAACAGCCTGAAGAACATCCTCAACAACCTTCACAGCCTCACTTGCAGGTGTGTCCTCAAGCAATGGGTCTGTGCTTATCAAATGCAGAGTGACAAGATCTGCTCCAAAATCTTTGACAGCTTTCCTTGCCCACTCTGCCGGATCCTCAAGAACGTCCTCATAGTGCTCTCTCACAGCCTTTGCAAGCATTGGCTTCCTGTCAAAAACATCAATGGCAATAACCGGAATGTTCGGATTCTGGGCATCGAAGTTGTAGAATGCGAGGCTTTTTTCACCACCTATCGTTACCGTTACTTCTCTCGTTCCCCCATCTGCTTTTGTGGCTCCGAGAGTGACCTCCTCAATGGTGCCGGGATACTCAACCTTGTAGGGTTCAAATTTTGCCGAGATGAGCTTTTCTGGGATTTTGAACTTCGGCACCTCAACAGGAGTCACCTCATGAGCCGGGACAGGCTGTGCTGCTGGCATCTGCATGCCTACAGGCGTCTGTATTCCAAGAGCCTGAGACAATCTTTGCAGATATGTCAGTGCCATGTTTGTGTGATATATGAAATTTCCAAACTCCTGAATCAGCTGCATGTAGTTTGAGAGCATCGCTATAGCTCCTATCAGGTTTGCATCTATCCCGCTTCCGGGCTCAATCTCTATTTCAAGATCCCCTTCAATTTTCACTCCCTCAATCTCCTCAACGTTGTACTTTTTCAGGGTTTCAAAAAACTCATCAAGCGTGAACTTCTTTGCCATTCAAACACCTCCAGACTATTTAGCAAGGGCATGAAGCTGAATTATCATGTCAGCGATCCTGCTAACCTTCTGATAGTACTCAGAATTTTCAGGCAGATTTACCACAGGCTCTCCTCTCAAATCGAGCTCGGCTATTTTCTCATCATAGGGCAGGAAATCCAGAATTCTCATCCCTATCTGATCTGCAAACTCCTCAATTACCTTTTCAGCCTCCTTGTTTGCTATTCTGTTACCAACAAGGAAAATGTCCCTGAATCCAAGATCAAGTTCCTTACTGAGTTCTTTTATTCTTTTGGCAGTTGCAAGCCCTTTCTTTGACATATCCGTGACAACAACTATGTAATCAGCGCTGTCAATTGTTTTCCTGCTGAAGTGCTCAAGTCCCGCCTCACTGTCTATGATTATGTAGTCGTAATGCCTCATGAGCCTTCTCAGAACTCCTCTCAGCAAGTTATTTGCAAAGCAGTAGCATCCTTCTCCTTCTGGCCTCCCCATCACAAGAAGATCAAATCTATCCGCCTCAACGATCACTTCTCCATAAATTTTCCCTTCCAGCCACTGTTCTTTATTCGCTGTTCCCATCTCATCTCTGCTTACCTGAAATACCTCTCTTATATCACCGAGAGTTTTTCCGACTATCTCAGCAACTCCGAGCGCATCTGGCAGATTGCTGTCAGGGTCTGCATCAACAGCAAGAACGCTTGTAGTTTTCTGAGAAATAAAATGAATTAAAAGAGAGGAGAGTATAGTCTTCCCAGTTCCTCCCTTGCCCGTCACAGCAACTACTGTCATGCCTATTCCTCAATTATGAGCTCACTCACCTTGATTTCCGCTCCCTTGAGAGTTATTTTAATAAATTTTTGCTCTTCCTGCTTTTTTTCAGCCATCACTTTCCACCTTTCTTCTCCTCTCCCTTTACAACAACCTTGTCAATGTAGATCTTGGCATCCTTGATAATCAGCTTTATTCCTGCTGATCCTGTCTGGGCTGGGAGCTGGATCTGGGGCATCTGGAATGCTGGCAGTTGAGGCATTTGCATTGGCATTGCAACCTGCTGAACTGGCTGAGGCTGAGCAACTGCTGGCTGTTCTGCAACAGCCTCTTCTGCAACCTCCTCAACTTCCTCTTCTTCCTCCTCTTCGACCCATCCCTCTGTTAATTTCTTCCCATCAACAGGT
>JALUWC010000186.1 GCA_027019885.1 Geoglobus sp. | reverse complement strand
AACAACACTTCCAGCTCCAATCATCGCATACTTCCCTATCTCTGTCCCGCACACGATCGTCGAGTTTGCCCCAATGCTCGCCCCTCTTCTCACCACTGTTCTTTCCACCTTCTCCTCACCCCAGATAAACGCCCTCGGATAGAGATCGTTGGTGAAAATGACCGCAGGGCCTACAAAGACATCGTCCTCAATGACCACTCCTTTATAGATGGTTGCGAAGTTCTGGATCTTCACGTTGTTTCCGATTGTAACTTCCTCGTCAATGTACACGCTCTTGCCTATGTTGCAGTTTCTACCGATTCTCGCCTTTTCCCTCACATGAACGAAGTGCCAGATTCTCGTGCCCTCTCCTATGCTCTCAGTCTCCACAATGGCTGTCGGGTGTATGTATGCGCTCAACCAATCTCCCTCCGTATCATTTCGCAGATTCTGAGGTTATTCACAGCCTGCTTGGCAGAAACGGGGAACTCGACCTTTCCATCGACTGCATCAACAAACGTTTTGAGCTCCACCTTCAGGGGCTCGACCTTGTTTATCAGTACCTTCTCAATCACGTTCTCCTGTAGATATTTTTCATTTACATTCAGATATATACTGGGTTTCCTGTAAATATAGAGTTCCTGAGCCATGAAATCTCCTTCCACGGTGATATCATCTTTTTCCATGTAGATACGTCTGATCTTTTTTGAGGCAATCCTGCTCGCCGAGATCGAGACAACAGATTTTCCAAAGTCTATGAGTGCCTGTACAACATTCCTGTTCCCTGCAGCATTAAGCTTGAAATCTCTATTCTCAGAAAACAGAACATTGAAAACAATATCTACATCATGGATCATAAGGTCTTCAACAACTGTTGAATCAGCAACACGCATTGAGGCAGGGTTGTGCCTCTTTGCATCTATGTAGGTTGCGTCAATTTCCAGAGCCAGCAGCTCACGGACTATCGGGTTGAATCTCTCTATGTGTCCAACACCAAATACAATATCCCTGCTTTCTTCGAGAATTTCCAGAACTTTTTTGCCCTCTTCATAACTCGAAACTACAGGTTTTTCAACCAAGATGTGTTTTTCTGCTTTGGCAAAGGTTCTGATGTGTTGGAAGTGGAATTTGGTGGGGGAACATATGCTTACTGCATCAGCAGATCTGATCATTGATTCCAGCGAGTCAGCAACATCCACATCGTAAATATCCGCAATTTCCTGAGCGCGATCTGGTTTTGAGTCATATACCACGACATCATCCACTTTTTTTATTTCGGTAAGAACCCTGACATGGTTCTTCCCCATCGTGCCCACACCAACGACACCGAAAATCATCACCCCACCTCATTGATCGTACTGGCGATGTACTCAAGCTCACTTTTGCTTAAAAGTGGATGAACAGGGATGCTTATAATCCTTTCCGCCACGTATTCTGCTGATGGGCACAAACCCTCCACAAAACCCAGTTTTCTGTAAAAGGGCTGGAGATACACCGGCTTTGGATAGTGAATGGCATTCCCTATTCCCTTCTTGGATAGATAGTCTGACAGCTCGTTTCTGCTCATTGGAAAGTCATCCTCGACCAGCAAAACATACTGATGATAGACGTGTTTCGCATACTCTTTTTCCACGGGCTTCCTCAGACCGCTGATTGTGATACGTTTCCTGTAAAACTCAGCATTTTTTCTTCTCTGCTCATTCATCCATTCAAGCCTTTCGAGCTGAACAAGGCCAATGGCTGCCTGTATGTCAGTCATGCGCATGTTGAAACCGAGAATCACGTGTTCATATTTTCTCTCTTCCCCGTGACTTCTCAGGAGCCTGCATCTCTTTGCGATTCTGTCATCATTGCATGTGATCATCCCGCCCTCCGATGTCGTCATATTCTTGGTTGCGTAGAAGGAGAAGCATCCTATTCCGAAGCTTCCAGCCTTTTTCCCTCTGTATTCAGCTCCGTGGGCCTGAGCAGAGTCCTCGATAAGGAGTATATCATGATCCTCACAAATCTCCTGGACTGATTTAACGTCAAATGGATGGCCGAAAAGATGTACTCCCAGAACAGCCTTCGTTTTTGGCGTGATCTTTTCCAGAATGCTCTCGGGGTTTATGTTGTACGTGTCCTCATCAATGTCCACAAAAACCGGTTTTGCACCCTGAAAAAGAATCGCATTTGACGTTGCTATGAACGTGAAGGGTGTTGTTATAACCTCATCCCCCTCGCCTATGCCAGCAGCTTTCAGCGCTATATCAAGAGCGGCTGTGCCATTTGAAACAGCTATGGCATGATCAACTCCAGTAAACTCAGAAAACCTTTTTTCAAATTCTGCCACTCTTTCACCCTGAACTATCATTCCTGAACGAAGTACCTCGGTAACTGCATTTATCTCCTCCTCGGCGATTAATGGTTTTGCTACGGGGATCATCCCACCACCTCAAGCCTGAAAATGACCCGTCCATCTCCGTATGGTTTTCCGGGATCGGGGCAGGAAAAGAAAATTCCATCTGTGCCAAAAGTGCCGGAATCCATTCCATGGGCGAGGGCGTATGCCACATGACTCAAAGCAAGAACTGCATGAATGCATAGTGGCTTTTCAGACTCAAAAAGGAATTCTTTCAGGTAGAACACATCTCCTGGCTGGTATCCGGCAGCGCATTTACCCTCCACTTCAGCAACTTCTATTCTGACTCTCACGCATCTGCTTAGGTTTGGTGAGAATTTATTTGTTGTCATAGTGGACTTCACC
>JALUWC010000185.1 GCA_027019885.1 Geoglobus sp. | reverse complement strand
CCTGGGAATTCTGGGCTTTGCCTTCGCCAGCATACTGGGAACGGTGCTGCTGCTCAGCATCCTGAGAAGTGGAAAACTGTAGCGGGCCCGGGGGGATTTGAACCCCCGATCTACAGCTTAGGAGGCCGTGCATCAGAAGAAACTACAGCTTCCACATTATTGCCAGCCAATATTCTGACAACCTCCTCCAAAATTTCCATCCTCCTTTCTAAGGCGACTACCTTCATATTTTCTATCTCTAATATCCTCTTTGGATCAAGCCATGTTCCACAGCGGAAGCACTTTTCTAAGTGTGCCTCGTTGATAAACCCGCAGCGGAAGCACTTCTTTTTCTTTTTCTGCTCCTCGGTCTCTTTTATCCCTGCTTTCTCCTCGTAGAATTCCTCTATGTCGACATCCTCAATCATAGCCCCGTACTTGCCAGGCATTGGCGAGGTAGGCGACCAGCCACGCTCTTTTCTTCGAATGTTATCTGGAATCTTCTTGATCTTCTGATCCACACCTTCGGCATAGAAGCGCGTGAGATGGTTATAGAGGCGGTATGTGATTGGGTCCTCAGGGTGCAGCTTGTTCCAGCGGTCTTTTGCCCTCTTGATAGCGTTGCGAATGTCCTGGTAGTCAATCATCACGGGCTTATTTTGGTTGTATTTGAGCCAGAGGGGAAGCTTTGGGTCGTAGGGATCATATTCCCAGTCCCTTAGCATTGCCTCCCTTTCAAGCAGATAGGCCCTGATGGCCTCTATGTCTTCCAAATCGTCATAAATAGGGGTGGCGACTACATTTTCTCTGTTCTTGTCCCTGATGTAAAACTTGTAACCTATATCAAGCTCCTCCAAATCCCCAAAAAGCATGGAGCCAAGTCCCCCGACTCGTGGGCCTTTCTTTTTCTGACACTTGAAGATTGCTTTATCCCGCAGGTTCGCAGCTGCGCTTGCCAGCTTATCCCAGATCTTGCCAATCTCGCGCCATGGTGGAAGGGACCTATCACGGAGTTCTGACTTGGGCGTTTCGGCGTAGATGTGGGCAACCTCAAGAGGGTAGAGGGGGTTTTTACGCCTGGCAAAACCGGTCTTCCAGAATAGTTCAGCTGGGTCAAGTTTCTCCTTGCCGGGATAGCCCTCTGGGTACCAGTATGCCCATCTCAGCCAGCGCATAAACTTTTTAACTGTAACTTTGAAGCGGTAAATAGCCCAATCCCCTGAAATCTTCTCATCAAGCCCACGCTTCTGGCGTTCTCTTCTCAAATTCTCAAAGTGTTCCTCAATCTTGGCAAAAGCTTCGTCGAAGTCTTGCTGAGTGGCCCAGTACAGGTCCTTCTCAAAAAATTGACAGAACCTCCGCAGGGTGTTGAGCTGCTCCTGTGCAGATGGATAGTCAAGCTTCTTTCCAAAGGTTCCCGCCCGGCAAGCCCTGTCAAATTCCTTGATAAGCCTCTTGTTGTTGGGGTGGATGTCAGCCTCTTCGAGCAACTTCAGCTCCCGTTGATATCGCTTCCTGTACTTAAAGAAGTCTTTCTCTGCCATGACTACTCAGTAAAAAATTAGAGTGCAAACGCTTAAATGCTTGCCAGCAGCGCTTCCCCGAGCTTCTTGCGCTCATGGTATGAGAGAAGCAATGCAAGATCCTCAACGAATTCGTAGCCCACATCCTCTGGCATCTCCACCTTGGCAACGGCGAGATCAAGGATGTAGCTACCGTTGCACTTCCGCATCCCTGCCTTCTCAAGCCAGACCGAGGACCTGACCTCGGTCACATGCGTCTTTCCATCACCGGATGTTATTATTATTCGCACATTCTTCATCTCAACCCCTCCTTGGTGGAAAGGTAGCATATATGCAGCAACGCACATATTTAGGCGTTGCCCGAGAGCGCCGGAAAAGTGAAGAAAGATTTATTAACTATGCTTCAATTTTTATCTGTGGGGTGATCAGATTGCGAGGGGTGATTGTCGCTCTGAGCATTTATTTAGTTGCAGGCAGCATGGTGTGGGGATTTCTTCCTGCCGTTGAGGACCTCTTAGGCGGCTCTGGAAGCGCTGGAGAAAGCCAACCAACAGAGGTACCAACTGCGGTCTACGTGGTCGGTGAGGCTGCCGATGGGTCGAAAATTTTCGAGGGCTGGATGGAACCTGATAAAGACTACTCTGGCGTTTATAATGGCGAGAACATTCGAATAACCTCAAAGCCCGAGTGGGGCACAACAGGCTTTTTCCAATCGGAGAGCTCTTGGGAATTCGGCTTTGTTGTATACTACCCAGTGGCGACCCACAATGTAGCTGTCACTCTCGACGGCGAAGTGTCCCTTGACCCGGAAGGAAGTTCCTGGAAAGCTTTGGATGTAAAATGGGAGAGCCAGCAGGGTGAAAGCACAGGAGGATTATCCGAGACCCCAATGCCAATAGATAACATAATCCTGCAGCTGGCGAAGATGAAGGAGAAGCACTTTAGCGTCCACGTTTGGGGGGAGAAATCAGCGCCGGTTGATACGGAAATTGCGCAGAGGATCAAAGATGCAGAGATCGAAATAGGCACAGACGGCTCTACTCTCGGACAGGCGGTGGGCTTTAAGGCTGTGCCCTACGCAGGAGTGGCACTCTCGCAGGCCGCCTGTCAGTGGCACAAAGTAGAAGATATAAAAACATCACCTATTCCCGGGATCACCTTCGATATGGACATGCTGGCAGATAGCCTGACAAACGTCTGGATGAACCTTAAGGATGCGGAGGAAACCATTCCGGACGAGGAGACGAGAACACTCTTCCTGGTGAGCTACGGTGGACCCGCGGTCAACCAGCACGCCCAGCGCTATGCGATGGACAAGGGGCTGCCGCTCTACTTTGATAGGGACGAGAAGGGCTGGAAGATTGTGGACCGCATCACAGGCAAAGAGTACCGCGGCGGAGAATACGGGCTTGTTATTGCGCTCCCAAGGGTGAGAAGCATAAGCCTCCCTGAGCTGTACGCGCAGATTGAGCAGTACGACGGTCAAATCCTCCTCTACAGGGTTATCATCGCAGGGAATACCAGGGTGGGAACCAGAGCCGCTGGTGACTGGTATGCCGATACTCTGGAAGCCTCAAACCAAGTCCTCGAGAAGATCAGCGATTTTGTGTGCGGCAGCTTAAGCCAAGAGCAACTCGCAGCTGGACTGGCAAGTGGCGGCTTGGACTACCTCCTTGAAAGCGTCTCCCTCGAGGATCTCGGAGAGATGCAGCAGGCAGTGGAAGGCTATGTGAAGGTGATGCTGCTAACCAGCTTGGACAAGAAAACAGAGCTCAAAGAGGTGACGCTACCTGGCTATGCGGCGCTTGTTAAGGCAGAGGATAATGGTGGGAAGGTGGTGAAGATTTATCCGGTCATGTGACAGTGGGGCTACCATAACCAGACATTATATACTTGATAGAGGTAGGAGCCTGAATTGGGGCTCTTTCATTAGATATTCTCTTTATGGAATCTCATTAGAAATTTTAAATATGTTAAGCTTACAATCTTAAACAGGTGTAAGTATGAAATTCAAAGTCATAATAAGGGAAGATAAAGAGGATGGGGGCTATAACGTAAGTTGCCCAGCTTTGCCTGGGTGCCATTCTCATGGCGATACTATAGAGGAAGCTCTGAAGAATATTAAAGAGGCCATAGAGGGCTATCTTGAAGTTTTAAATGAGAGAGCAAAAGCAAAGGAGCATGAAAAAGTCTTAGAGATAGTGGTTTGATGGCAAAATTACCCGTTGTTACAGGGGATAAGGTTGTAAAGGCTTTTTCTAAGGTTGGTTGGATAGTTGCAAGACAAAAAGGCAGTCATATTATTATGGTCAAAGAGGGTTCACCAGTAATACTCACAATCCCTGTGCATAAAAACAAACCAGTAAAAAGAGGAACCCTTAGGGATTTAATAAAAGACGCCGGACTAACTGTCGAGGAGTTCTGTAGGCTGCTTTAAATTTTTACCTAAATTAACGACTATTCAATTACCTTTACCCCCAGAAGAAATAAGCTAATGCACCAAGAATAAGTGCAACAAGTACTCGAATGTATACATTGTTTATTATTCTATCTCCCCATGTCGAACCAACAATTGTAATAATAACAAAAAGCACTATTGGTATCCATTTTTCCTTTCCATAATAAACTTCAAAAGATTCTTTAGATACCGCTATAGGAATTTTTTCTTTACTATCCTTATCTTTTTTGTATATCACAGAATAGATATTCCACTCTCCTTCTCTAGCATTTGTAGGTATCTGGTAATATATGTAAGGAAGTACAATTTTCTCTCCAGCAATTAATTTATTTTCTTTTTTTAGTTCATAAAGATCAAGAGATTTATCCCCTCTATTAATTTGATAAGGATTTAAAATAAATATTCTTAATTCTAAATTTTCTTGGTCTCTCATATCATCATTTTTTATTTCAATTTCAAATGTTATTGTCTTATCTGGAGATATTTTCTTTTTAGCGATATAAAATTGGATATTCTCTCCCTTTTTAATATTTATACTTGTTTTTATATCAATTGTAGAATCACCTACTTCTTTAATTAATGATGCAATATCAATATCATTTTTATTCTCTATTGGAATATCAATCCTGTATTTATATTCATAAGCAGAAATAATTCCTGCAAAAAGTAATAAAATCGAAAAAGTAATAAATAAAATTTTACTATCAGACAATTTAGGCTTAATTATTTTCATTATCCTCAGACCTCTTCTATGTACACATGAGGTACCTTCTTGAGCCTAATAACATATTTTTTCCCTTCTCTCTTCATTTCGACAATCCCCTCATCAGCCAAGATTCTGCAGTGATTCTTAAGTGAGGTTATTTGCATATTCAACAGCTGAGATAACCGGTAGAGAGAAACATCATTTTCCTTTTTTAGCAGAGAAATAATCTGATTCCTGACATCTGAGCTGATGGCCCTCCCTATTTTTTCCAATTCCTTAAAATCAGTAACCTCTTTCATGTTTTCATGGTTTATACGTGTTCACATATAAAGCTATTAGTTAGATAGTTTACCCGTGTTATACGCGTAAAGTTTATATACTACTTATGCAGTAGGATAGTGTAAAAGTATAAGAGGTGTACACTCTGCAACCCTCGACAGCAACCGCAGAATTACCATTCCGAAATGGCTGGTTGAACTCTACGACTTAGAGCTGGGGAAGACGATTCTCCACATCACAGTCCGAGGGATCAGCAGAATATCTAACAACAATTCTGACGACCCAGCCAAGCCCACCGCCGCCAAGCCGAGCATGGACGCATGCGTTAAGGCGGAGGTGGAGTCACTGAAGTAAGAATTTCCTGAATTCTTTAGAAAACTTATAGTTCGAATAATAAAATGGAGCTTCTTGTTTTAGATATGAGATAATTTCTGGATCTTCTTTTCTTAGCGCTTCCTTCTGCAGATAAGTATGAAGCTTATGGTCAATTTCCTTAATCGCTTTTGCTATTTCCGTTATGTTGGCCCCCTCTCTATAAAGAGTCTCAAGGAACTCAACTAATGCGGTAGATATGTGGCTCATAATACCACCTTATAGAACATTAGTATAATGTTATAATGTTCTACAAATATTTAAACTTTTCGCACGCTCTACCAAAAGAATTATATACTAAAAGTGTAAAGGAACAAACGATGGGTGAGCGGATCATACGTCCTATAACAAAAGATGGAAAAGTGACAATCCCTAAACAGCTTCGAGAGAAATACCGAATTAAAGACTATGTTGTTTTTATAGAATCAGAAGAGGGGATTGTAATTAAACCTCTGGACTAATATCTCTAGCTTATTTCTAAGTTTACGGGTTTGAATTTTGAATAGTAAAATATTTATATATCTTCATATCACTTAATAAGTGATAAGTAGTAAGGAGTGAAACTCTTGCGGGCATATTCAAAAACTTTTGGAGGTGGATTAATTGAGTGGATTAGAATATGGAGCAATTCTTCAGCAGATTAGTGGAACTTTTCCAATCTCTGCAACTATGGACGCATCTGGAATAATTCAGATAATCTCTTTTATAGCTTGGATAATAGCCATTTGGTATGTTAATAGTGAAGGTGAACTCCCTTCTTATGGGATTCATTTACTTATTGGAGCAGGTTTTCTAATTTTGGGTGTAATTTTGGGATTTATAGTAGGATTGCCTCTTATTTTCGTGATAGGTATGTTAGCAATATTCATTATCATGATTGTTGCAATAATACCTGTTTGGTACTATTATTCAAGGCTATTGGACTCTTGGCTAATGGGGTTGGCATGGGTTTTAGCGGATCTCGTCTCCTCTCTAATCGGACTCTCACCCCTCGTTCATGCATACATCTTTGTCAATTGGGCTGATGGAGACTACTGGTAGGTGCCTGTTGAAATGACGGCGGTATTGAAATTCGTGGTCGCGATATTATACGACTTATTAGATGCATCAAACATTATTCCAGGACTCGGTGATTTAGTAGAGGCAATACTCGGTGGCAGCGTCGCCTACATCCTCACCGGCAACCCAAAGGCAACCGCCGCCTCCGCGGTTGACGGCATCCTCCCGCCGCCTTTTGACTTCTTTCCTACAACAACCGTCATGGTGCTCGCAGACGAGCTGGGGTGGTTGGATTGATTAAAACAATCATACTTCTTATAATTTTCATAATTTTTGCTTTAATAGTTAATGGAATTGAAAGTACGTTTAAAACGCTTGTTTTAGCTGGACTTACAGCGATATTCGTTAGAATAATTTTAGGGGGTGATTGATAATGGATATGAGCATTATTGTACTTGCGATTTATACGACACTTATCCTTACTATCGGAATCTACTCTAGTTGGGAACAAGCTGCAATTGTTGGCATGGCTATGTCCATAGCGCCTCTTATTTTTGGTGGAGGGGTCACAGAGGCGTACCTTGAATTTTTGAAGAAAACTCTTTTAGATTTTCAAGTTTTCAGAATCACAAATTTCACGTACTTGCTTATATTTACTGGTGTTGTCGTAGCATATGCCTTTAATGCATGGATCAGAGTGATATTTTTCATGATTATCGTGTCATTAACTATTTGGAAACTTGGATTTGTTTAAGGAGGAATAAAAATGACAAAAAACAACAATGAAATAATTATTATGAATAAAAACGTTGTACTTGGATTTTTTGGTTTACTCGTAGCGCTGGCTGCAAACGTGCATGCAGCCACGATGGCGTACAACCTGGACAACGTGGTCTGGAGCGACCCCGGGCCTGAGATCATCAACGGCAACGCAGCGGAGGTCAACGTCACCGTCGTAACCAGCGACGGGAAGCCCTTTACCCTGGGCAACATCGCGGGCGCGGATGCGATCAACGTCACCGCGAAGTTCACAGATGACCTGGGAACGCAGCTTGACGTAACCGGCGATGGCGTGGAGGACACCTTCTACGGTACAGAGACCGCAACCGCCGGCACCTACACGATTAGCATCAACACCAGCGCACAGCCTGGTGAGTACACCTTGCTGCTCGAGGCGGTGGCGTACAACAGCACGACCGGCGAGGTGGTCGATTCGGCGAATGCCAGCATAGACACCTACATCGCAGACCCCTACTGGGTCACCGTATTCGTCGATGAGGGCGAAGAAGTTAGTGTGGCGAACTTCAAGCTCAAGCTGGAGTCGCTCACAGACAGAGGCGCGCTTATTGTGCTCAACAACCAGATCGATACCGTCACCCCCGACTCGAACGGCGTGATGGTCCGCCAGGTGGACCTCGACGGTGACGGCGTTGCCACCGACTGGCTCTTCATCGAGAGCACCGACAGCGGCGTTGCGGAGCTCAAGTTCTACAGCAAGAACAACATCATCCCCGATAAGATATCAGATGAAGTTTCCTTAGAGAGTAATACCGTAAAGAGAAATTACTGGTTAAAATATAGAAATCGGTATAGGCAAGTCATTCTTTGGGACAAATCTCCTTTAAGTTGGATCAAATCTGTAGATTACTATATTATTCCAAGTAAAAATCGCAACGACTGGAAAGTGGGTTGGGGTCGTGGACAATTTGGAAAAGCTACAATAGTTAAACGTACAACCTATTTTGGGATATTTACTAATGAAGAAAAAATTTATGAAGGAAACATATTTGGCAAGAATATTAAAGACGATGCAATAAGTATAAAGGGGAAATGGGCAGGTACATATGCCTATATTGGCAATGGGTATTGGGAGGTTTTGACAGGGATATGTGAAGTTAAGTACCCATCCTATTACGAAGCTAAATTTAAAGAAGCCGCAACTGTTGCAGACCTTGAATTTAGAGGAAAAATAAGATCTGCTTCTTCTAAAGAAGAAATTAATTGGGATGTTCTTTTGTCGGGAGGGTAAAAATATGATGACTAAACAAGATGTATATATTTTTAGCCGTTATAGCAACGCCACCGCTTCCCTCTGCCCTGAGTGCAGGAGGATTATAAATGCGGAGATTTTTGAGCGCGACGGGAAGGTTTACATCCGCAAGCGCTGCGAGGAACACGGCACCTTCGAAGACCTGTACTGGGGCGACTACGAACTCTACAAAAAGGCGCAGCGCTTTGCCCACGACGGTGAGGGCTTCGCAAACCCCACAACGAAGCTTGAGAGCTGCCCCCTCTCCTGCGGACCCTGCGAAGCCCATCGCTCGCACACCGCTCTTGCGAATCTCGTGGTCACCAACCGCTGCAACCTATCATGCTGGTACTGCTTCTACTACGCGGAGCGAGCGGGCTACGTGTACGAGCCTTCGCTTGCCGACATAGAGCGCATGCTCCGCTACCTCAAAGCTCAAAAGCCGGTGCCCTGCAACGCTCTGCAGCTTACGGGAGGCGAGCCCACGCTTCGGGATGACCTGATTGAAATTATAAAGCTTGCGAAGCGGCTGGGCTTCGACCACATGCAGCTTAACACAAACGGGATAAAGCTCGCGCAGGACGCGGAGCTCGCCAAGAAGATAGCAGAAGCCGGCGCTGGTGTGGTCTACCTGAGCTTCGATGGGGTAACCGCAGAAACCAACCAGAAGAACCACCGCTACATCCCAAAAATCCTCGAGAACGCGAGGAGCGCGGGCATGAAGCTGGTGCTCGTGCCTACGGTCATTCGCGGCGTCAACGACCACGAGCTTGGCGATATAGTGGAGTTTGCATTTAACAATATCGACGTGGTTCGCGGTGTAAACTTCCAGCCGGTTTCGCTGGTCGGGAGGATGCCGCAGGAAGAGCGGGAAAAGCACCGCATCACCATACCCGATGTAATCATAGCGCTGGAAGAGCAGACCGCAGGCGCAATATCGCGGGAGGACTTCTATCCGGTACCGAGCATAACCGCAATCTCCCACATAGTTGAAGCTCTGACTGGCAAGAAGCAGTACGAACTCACAACCCACTTCGCATGCGGTATGGCTACGTACGTTTTCAAAGACGGCAACCGCCTGGTGCCGATAACCAGGTTCATAGACATCGAGGGCTTGCTGGAGTACCTGAACGAAAGCGCTGAGAGGATACGCCACTCGAGCCACAAGCTGATAGAGAAGATAAGGCTGGTCTCCGGTATAAGGCGCTACATCGACCAGAGCAGGGCACCCAAGGGGCTGAAGATATACCCGATTCTCTTCGCCACCCTCGTGAGGCACGACTACCGCGCCTTAGCGAAGTTCCACAACAACGCTCTTTTCATAGGTATGATGCACTTCATGGACCTGTACAACTACGACATCGCCCGCGTGAAAAGATGCGCCATCCACTACGTTACCCCTGACCTGCGGGCGATACCATTCTGCGCCTTCAATGTCCTGCCTGAGTACTACCGGGATGCCACGCAGAAGGAGTACGTGATGAAATACTAACTGGATTCCTTTTTTCTCGTTATTTCTCGGGAAATAATAGAATGTCCATCAGTTACACTGAGCACGCAAAGGAAAACTTGGGCTACTATGGTATCCCTGAGCAAGACGTTGAAAAGGTGCTTAACAAGGCGGAGAGAGTATTTCTGGACCTGAAAACAGGGCGGCTCATAGCGGTTGGCTCATGGACCGAAGAAAAACACTTGGTGGTAGTATTTGAGAAGAATGACACCACTACAGTAATAACCGTATTCCCAACAAGCAAAATTGAGAAAATGATTGAAAGGAGAACCGCAAAAGGAAGGTGGCTGGAAATATGATTGTAAGATACGATAGGAAGGCGGATATCCTTTACCTCAGATTTTCTGAGGAGAAGCCGGTGGATTCGGATATGGTAAACGACGACGTGGTCGTAAGCTTTGATGAGAATGGCGAAATTGTAAGCATGGAAATCTGGCGTGCAAAGGAACTTATACTTCCAGCTTTTCTGAAGTATTTAAAGGAGATAAAAGAGGTTATCAGATAAAATTTAATTTTTATCCACCTAATATATTTGTGCTTATTGTTTTACTGTAAGATATCAATGGCAATCTAATTTTTGTAACTTTTACATCTAAAATGATATCTCCATTGATAACAAGGTCTGTTTTCTCTCCGTTCGTTATATGAGTTACCCACCATTCTGCCAACTTTGAATTATCAATTTTTGTACTTACAACCACTGCACTTCGGCTTTTTGTTGGGATTTCTACTCTTTTAACAGTCTGCCCTCTCGCCATTTCTATTCCGTTCATGTAAATTTTGTAATCTATTCCAGAAGTGTAAATAGGAAATATATTTGGGTTATAAATTGTGATTTTGCTAATAATTTCCGTTTCTGCTGGAGTAACTTCTCCCCATGAGTGTTCTATTTTTTCAATAACTGGTGTTTTTGGTTTTAATTTTTCTATAAATCCTTCATCCTCTTTTGACTCTTGAATGGTATTCTTCATGGAGGCTGAACCGAGCAGGTTAGTATTAATCTCCTGTGAAGTTTCGAAGGGAAAGGATATTTCTTGCCCAAGTAATTCAAAATAAGCTGTGCCTTGGATATTAACTTCGGAGTGCTCGCCGTTTTTAATGTGAGTAAACCACCAATCGGGGATTTTGTTGTTATCCATTTTGGTTATGAAGGTTACTTTTGAAACTTTATTCGCCTCTAATTTAATATCTTTTGCCTCACCTTCTGCCATTTTTATACCATTCATTAAAACTGTGAGATGTATCCTCTTTATGGGAATAGAAACAGGATTGGGATTATAAATTTCTGCGGTAGTTCTTATTTCAGTTGAATGAAGAGTTACCTGTCCCCATTCGTGGCTGACTGACCGGAGTTCAGGAGGTGCTAGTTTTCCTGATTTATAGGCATTGTAGAGGTAAAATCCCCCAGCAGCGATGCCTATTATCAACAAAATCAATATTATCCCAAATGCTTTTTTAACCCCCATCCTTCAGTCCTCCTTATTTATGTGCTCCCTTTCAGACTTTCAGACGACGAAATTTAACTATCTCACCTCCTCAATAAATACATGTGGTATCTTCTTGATTTTTACCAGATATCGCCCTCCTTCGCGCCACATGTCAATAATACCTTCCTCATGTAATATTAAGCAATGGTTCTGAAGAACATTAAATTGCCAATCTTTTAATTCTTTAACTACTTCACTTAGTGATCTTGTTTTTCCATCTTTTAACAGATTTATTATTCGCCATCTTGCCCTAGCCCCAATAGCTCTGCCTATACTCTCTACTTCTCTCTCATCACTTACCTCTTTCATCTCATTAAGTATTAACCACAAACTTTAAATACCATTAAGTTACTCATTATCACTTAATACGTGATAAGTTGTAATAAGGAAGTGGTGACATGGTGCAGGTGCATATTGACGACCGACTCCACGCCCTTGTGAAGGCTTTGGTTGCAGAGAACAGTATTGATTTCCCGACTGTGAAGTTCGTCATAGACAAAGCAGTCAAAGAATTCCTCGAAAAACAGGGATACAAAGTCCAGCCCGCCGCCAAGCCGAGCATGGACGCATGCGTTAAGGCGGAGGTGGAGGGATGATGTCCTCGAACATCGTTGCGTTAAAAGACCCCAGAACGGGTGAGTGGATCATTAAAGTCAACGGACCCGGGAGGCTGGAGCGAGACGGAATAGTCGTCGAAGTGTCGGAAGAGTTTTGGAAGCGGTATCACACCGAGCCGAGACCCCCACCCATAGAGGATGGGGTAGAGAAAGAGATAACCGTAAAATTCTGGACCAGAGCGAAGGATTCCCAGCTACTCGACGACCTCATATATCTGCAGGAAAAGCTCTGGGGAGAGGTTTACTACATCCCCGTGGTGGCAACCGCTGGAAAAAA
>JALUWC010000184.1 GCA_027019885.1 Geoglobus sp. | reverse complement strand
TACATCACCCGTCCTATAACTCCATAATAAATTTCTTTTCGTGTCAAAAAGATATACTTGGTTATCTCCGCTCCCGGCAACAATATACTTACCATCAGAGGTTATAGCAACTGAATTTACATAGGAATCAGTTTCATAGCTCCACAATAGATCCCCATCTCTGTTAAAAAGATATACTTGGTTATCTTCGCTCCCGGCAACAATATACTTACCATCAGGAGTTATAGCAACTGAATAGACATAGGAATCAGTTTTATAGCTCCAAAGCAATTTTCCACTATTGTCAAAAAGATATACTTGGTTATCTCCGCTCCCGGCAACAATATACTTACCATCAGGAGTTATAGCAACTGATATAACTACATCACCCGTCCTATAACTCCATAATAAATTTCTTTTCGTGTCAAAAAGATATACTTGGTTATCTCCGCTCCCGGCAACAATATACTTACCATCAGGAGTTATAGCAACTGAAGCTATATGGTAATCAGCAGTTTTATAGCTCCAAAGCAATTTTCCACTATTGTCAAAAAGATATAATCTCCCATTCATGCTCCCGGCAACAATATACTTACCATCAGGAGTTATAGCAACTGAATTAATATCACCACCAGCCTTATAATCCCATGCCAATCTGTATTCCAATTTATTTGGTTGGGCTTCAATAGTAGATAAAGAAAACAAAATAAATACAATAACCAAAACTAATAGTGATAGTACTTTTTTATTGTAATAATTATAGTTTAAATATTTTTTGACCATCATTGAACACATAGATCATCCACCCCACATCATTCAAAAGGTGGATGTAGGATATACAGTGACACACCTTTTGCCATTTTCAAACATAACTGAAGGCTACTAATGGTGGTGGTTTTCCAGCAACATTCTTTGCGTTTTAGCCCTTTCAACGTCGGCGTTATACTCCCACCACAGGGCTTCGAAGGACACCTTCAGGCTTAGCTCTCTTCTGAACCACTCGAAAGCCCACCACAGGAAAAAGGCGAAGCGGTAGTGGGCTAGCAATGGTTCCTTTTTCCATGTGCAGGTATTCTCCAGCCCTAAGTACTGCTTAAGCTCGCGGTGCATCTCATCTATCTTCCAGCGGAGCTTTTTATACGCGTAGCAGGTTTTTGCTGTCATCTTCAACTTATTCGTCACCTCCTTAGTGGCGAAATACAGGGAGCTTGCCTCCAAGTGCAACCAGACGGAGATTCAGACGCTCAGGAGCAGTTACCAGGAGCTTGAGAGCAGGTACAACGAGCTAAAGAGTGAATGCGAAAGGATTAAGAGTGAGAGTGAAAATACAGGAACCTCAACTCCGCCGGATTACTGGAAGCTTAAGAAAGAAAACGAAAGGCTCAGGGAGGAGATTAGAGAGCTTCAGGAGAAGCTGGCTGAGAGTAAGGGCATATGCGGACCATCAGTCATACTAGCAATTGCACAAATTCCAGCCATGATCACCAGGGCTAAAAGGACGAAATAACCAATTCCCCAAAATTTTAAGTTTTTATCCTTAGATTTATTATTATGCCCAGCAAGGCTGCGTTGTTGCTGGGTCTTGTGATTTTTGGCATTGCGGTTGGTATTATAGTGGTTAAGGAACTAAAAAAGGAACCGTTTCCATATCCCGGCAGATATCAATGCGAAATACATACAAAGGAGAGGCCAACCTTTGCGTTGATTTATGAGAAACCAAGAAAAATATGGGTGAAGACAGGCGGAATCGAAAAGGTAGAGATTGCTGATAATGGGATAGATGTTTTCATGATGAGCGGGCATCCGGTGGTTTCAATTCGGAAGTTTAGCGGTAAGGAGAGGAAATTCAAGTACCCCGGGAAGATAGAGCCCTTCCCGAGAGTCTTCGATGTAAACAGAACGTACTTTAAATGCTGGAATGTCTTTTCCGGCTATGACAAAAACTCTATCTACAAGGAGGAACCGTACCTGAGCATCTGTGAGAAAAATGTAAACGGCAATACATCAATTGTTCTAATCCCATACAACCTTTTCAGGGAAAATGGGGAAGTAAACCAGGAGTACTTAGAAAGAGGTTACTATCCGGAGCATACGGAGCTAGAATGCAGAATTTATCCTTGGGAATTCGCATGGTAGCCGACATTTTCTATTAGTTATAGAGAAACTTTAATCTGCTCTAACCCTCAGGGGCCTCTCTCTTAAATCCGTCCTTAGAATACCCACAACTTTTCCTTTCAGCCTTGTAAGTCTCCTCCACAAATCTGCATCTCTTATAGAATCCTCAAAGAAAATAAGCCTGTACAGCACGTCGTAACATCTAATGTAAACTTCATAAGTACCATCCACCTCTTTTACGTCTTCCAGCACGCCGACAATCTCCCACCACTCTTTTAAAAAGCATGTCTTAGCCTTTTGAAATTCTTTATCCATGCTTCAGCTGAATTTTGGAAATTAATTAAGGTAAAGCTGCTTTTCAATTCTCTTCTTTGCTACCTTCTCCAGCAATCATAAGATTGTCCATCAATCTCTAACTAACCTATAAAAGCATGACACAGGTAAAATTTTGAACCTTAAATTTTCTAAATGAACCTCAAGTAAAAAATCCGCTATTATTTAGGGTCATCACCTTGCTAACATGGTTTGTGATGCAAAATATTAAGGTGCAACTGGAAAAACGCTGGGTTTGCTTTCATTTTTGAAAGGCCGATACGTGTTAAAAACGAGGGTACGCAACCGCTTTTTCCAAGTATCTTTAC
>JALUWC010000183.1 GCA_027019885.1 Geoglobus sp. | reverse complement strand
TTATCCTCATGTAAAGGTCATCGAGTATTTTACTTGAAGCCCCCCACACAAGCTCTCCATCACATTCAAAATTTGGCCCCCAGTCTGCAATTCTTCTTGATCTCAGAACGCTTTCAAGTTTATCGATAAGAACTCTCTCAACCTCGTAGTCATTTTTCTCAAATTCCCTTGTGAATACCGCTCCAACCACAGGATGTATTTTGATTCTGTGCTCCACGACCTCCCTCGGTGTTAAAAAGCCCAGCACCTCAATTTCCGCTTCATTAACTCCAATTTCCTCTTCAGTCTCCCTTAAAGCTGTTTCAAGCGGATTTTCGTTCTCGTCTCTCATGCCTCCCGGAAAGGCTATATGCCCGGCACTCCTGCTCAGGTTCTTCTTCCTCTTTATCATGACAATTTCAGGATTTGGGGTGATTACTATAGGAACTAAGATTGCTGCAGTTCTTTCATTTCTTATGTATTCGAGTTTTGAGTCCAGCACCTTTACAAGCTTTTCCTGCCACCTCACACTATTCACCATATTCAATCATGATATTATAAACCTTCCGTAATTTGAAATGGCACTGGAGTAAAACAGAGAATTCCAAGAACAAAAGTTGCAATCCCTGCAATCTTGTGCATTAGGGGTAACGGTGTATCATCTGCCGGCTTGGGATGCCTCTGCATTGAGAAGAAAAATGTTATGAGCCCCCAAAAGAACCACACTCCAGATCCCCTGTAAAGAAATCCGATTCCAATGAGAACGAGCGGAAAAATTCTCGAAATTGTGTCTGCCATATCCCCAGCAATTGCCCGCATAACGTGCCCACCGTCAAGCTGTCCCACAGGAATCAAATTCAAAGCGGTTATGAACATCCCAACCCACCCTGCAAATGCCACAGGATGGATGTAGAAACCATTGAATCCTGCAAGCTTCGCAACAAGATCAAACAGAATTGGCTCACCAAGAATTATGCCACCTCCACCTCCCTGAGGTTCTGGAACGGAAAAGGAGAGTCCATAATATGTTACCGCCACAGATGCAGCAAGCCCCACAACCGGTCCGGATATTCCGATCTCTAAAAGTGCTTTTCTGCTCTTTATAACTCCTCTCTGCTTTATGATTGCCCCAAGTGTTCCGATTATTGTAGGGAATGGTATGAAGTACGGGAGAGATGCTTTCATCCTCCATCTTTTTGAGGCAAGGAAGTGCCCCATCTCATGGCTGCCAAGAACAAACATAACAGCAACAGCAAACTCCAAACCCTGAAGAGGATTGAAACTTCCATAAAACATGCTTCCCGTAAAAGCAACACTCAGAAATGTGAGAATGAAGAGAACTGCATTAATCCAGTACCTTTCCTTCCTCTTTCTAATCTCAAAAACGAACTCGCCGTGCTTCATGTAAAGAGATACGTCATAATCTGCCGAAAGCTCCTGAATGAAAAAGTTAAGGTTCTCATCTCTGAGATTGACAAGAGGTATGACATGATACCTGACAAAGTCCTTCCCATCCTCCCTGCTGTAAATCTGAAAGAATTTTTCAATCTCACGTTCATCCATCAACCTCAATCCACCCCTCTTTTTCAGAAAAGATTCTGATAAAGTCGCCGCTCTGAATTAGCTCGATCACATTCTTTTCGGGCCTATCAACAAGAGGAATGCCAGATATTATCGCTCCAGTTGCAACAATTGCCTCGCTTTCAAGCATTATTATTCCGGCTGGCGCTGTCCCCCTCTTTTTCATCTGAAGCAGCACGTATGTTCCGACAGTGGAGCCCCTTCCCTCAGGAAAAACAAATATCTTTCCAGAAATTTTCTTTCCAAAGATGTCACTGTTTCTATCAACAATCTCTCCGCTCTCTGGATCTACATCGCCAAGGAAGGATACCGGCTTTCTTGAAACTAAAGCCACTCCCTCGGCTTTCCCTCTTGCTATTGACCTTGCCCTTATTTTCATTCTGATGCCCTCCTGATGCACTCCTGAATGTCTCCAAAGATTGCATCAACCCCCCTAAGCTTCGGCAGGTATTCAAAAGCCTTTCCACTGTTGACCATGACACATTCAAATTTTTCAGTTGCCGGAGACACAACCATGCATGTGTCTGCAAAAACCCTTGCTCCGTGTTTCTCAATCTCCCTTACAATACCAATGTTTTCCTTCAGAATTTTTCGCGATGTAAATATCCAGAGCTCTTTTCTGAGCTTTCCGTGCTTTTTAAGAAGATTCAGAATCTCCCGAAGTTCTCTTGCAGAGACATGGGGGCAGCCAATTGCGATCAAATCTGGATCACACTCCGATTCAATATCTATGGAATCAATCTCCACTTTTTCGCCAGGAGCTTCAAAATCATCCCATTCAGGGGTCAGATTGATTGCGTGAAATATTCCTGCTCCTCCACTTGCCGCAAGTGCAGCCCCAAACAGCTTTAATTCCTCATGAGAGAGTTCTCTTCCAAAATCCACCAACGGAGTTTTCGATCCAGTTATTTTCCCGAGTTCATATCCGGCGATTGCCGGATTCAGTTTTCCATCAATTTTAGCAAATATCTCAGGTGCTCTGTTTTCCTTTAAATGCAACCCATAGCAGGGAGTTTTCCCAATTATTGCCGAGGCCAATGCGGAAATTCCACTCTCCCTGTTCGTTCTCGCCCCGATCACCGAATTTGCATAAACAACAGCCGAACTCTCAGCCCAGGCAAGGTGATCACCGAATGCTGGTGTGCGTAGGTAGTATGGTGCGCATGTAAGGCTCACCTCAACACCAAT
>JALUWC010000182.1 GCA_027019885.1 Geoglobus sp. | reverse complement strand
GGATTCGTAGGTGTAGGTTTGATACTACCTCTGATATTCTATGCAATTTCATTCATAAGGAAAACAGAAATTGCTGAGATTCTTTCAAGCATTTCAGTTCTTACAGGAGGCTATATCTTCAGGATAATTATCATTGCAGCCGCTGCCAAAGCAATAATGCTACCATAGCCTCAATTCTTTTACTATGTTCCTGTCAATTGCCAGAAATCCCCTTGCAAATCTTGCAACACCTCCATAAAATTCAGCCGAACCCTCAAATTTTTTCAGACTTTCCGGTACCCATGTCAGTATCTCGTTCTCCAAAAACTCCTCCTGTTTTTTGAGCGACACCTTTAACTCCTCATCTCCATTCAGAGAGCTTTCAATGAGTGTTGCCATGAAATCAAACAGCGCTGAAATGTGATCTGCCGGGATGGTATTTGTCCTTAATCTGTACCCCATTTTCTCTATTTTCTCCTCCACTTCAAGGCTTATCTTTCCATATTCTGCATCACCCATCATTTCGGATTTTGTGAGGGGTGCAGCATGTGACAGAAGAATGAATCGGGAATATTCATCTTCTATATCCCTTATCGCCTCTCCAAGGGTGTTTCTCTTCATCACAAACTCTCTCATTACCTTCAACCCCTCCTCAATATCTGTCGAGCCGGAAAGCCCGAATTTCCCTTCTCTGAGGTCCTCAATAAACTTTTCCGGAATGTCACCCAAGAAAAGCGATGAAAGAAGAGAATAGATCTCTTTTCGCCTTTCGAGAATTTTATCTGTTCTGCTCATCCTCCTCACCTGTAATTTCTTTGTACAATCCCTCAAAAACGATGATGGGTTTGCAATCATCACAATAAAGTGTAAAAATTCTGTGGCCCGTTAGAGCGGAAATCTTTCTGTATTCACTTTCGGATATGTGCTCTTTCTTGCATCTCGGGCATTTTATCATTTTCTCCTTTTTAAGGATCCTATCATTGTTGATCCCCTCGAGGTAAAGACCGGTTTCGATTTTCATTGCCCTCTCAGGGCAGAAAATCATGCAAAGGCTACAGTTTATACAGAGCCCATGTTTGAATTCAAGCTTTCCATTCTCCTTCCTGACTGCCCTGGTGATGCATACGTTTGAGCATGTATTGCATAATGTGCACGAATCTGAAACCTTAGCCATTCCAAAGTCGTTAAAGCTGAGCTTTTCTTGAATTGGAGTCAGATTTTCACTCATCCATGAAAGCATTTCCACCAGCTGGTCTCTTTTTCCTGATGAGTGCAACTTAAAATCTGATGAAACGGGTTTAAGGTTGTTGAGTCTCTTTATCCATCCAGAATCAAAGTCTTCTTTAATCACTATGTTATCGATTCCAAAGGCTCCTGCGATCTCAATCCCCCTCTTTACTCCCTCAAAATCTCCATGAGGGCAGTTGCAGGGGAGAATATAAACACCATTAAACCCCTTGAGAAGGGGGTAAAGTATCTCAACCTCAGACAGAGAGTTTATACATGGCACAATTACAGGGAAAAAAGACTCAACTTTACCCCCTCCATATGCCTCTGCTATTGCATTTCTGCATGCAAAGAGCAGGGTCTTTTCTTTCCTGTATTCAGCCATGATATCTATCATCCTCAGAACGATATCCCTCGGAAAGATCTCAGATGAGAGTGCATCTGTCGGGCATAATGAAGTGCAAAGTCCACAGCCAACACACCCAATCACATCAACAATGACATTTTCCCTGTGTGAAATGAATCCATACGGGCACCTGCAGAGTTTGCATCCATGAACGCTGTTGAATGAGACGGCACACCTCTCTCTCCGGTATGTGATTGGATTTACCTTTACAAACCCATCTCTGTTGTATATCGCCTCAATTGCATGGATTTCAGATGAGAATATGCCTTCTCTGAAATCATCAATTCCAGGAATGATTACCTGAGAGACCTTTATGCTGTCAATTTTTCTGCCTGTTCTCAGGTCAATTCCATCCATCTTCACTGTAAAATTACCGATTTTTCCAGAGATTGATTTCAGCTCTCCCTTTATTGCTACTGCAATTTCGGCAATTGAAGTGTTATCGGTGAGAACATACAAAGGTTCAAAATGTTTCGAGAGCATGGAAACGAGGTCAATATCATCTGTTTTCACAAGCAGAGACTCATCAACCTCTGCTTCAATGAAAGAGATGTTTACTTTCAGAAGCTCGGAATACGCTTTCAGTATAATTTTCACCTTCTCAACTGCATCCTTTTGCTTCAGGAATGCCAGATTGTTCAGATCCAGGAGAATTCTTCCAGCACTTCTTAGAGATGGGTGAGAGCATCCAATCATGTCAAAATTTCTTCCCGGTTTATCCTGGCAGAGTTTGTCAAAAATGTGCGCATTCCCTATTTCCTCAAGATCTTTTCTCTTAACCTTACCCTCACATGTGCAGAGAGCTATTTCCATCGCTTGTACATATCACAGAGATGGTAAAAATTTTTCTTATGAATCGCAACTGTTAAATCCATCCTGAAAAATTTTCTGCTGATGAAACTCGAAAGCTTGAGAACTCTTTTCAACCCGAAAAGTGTTGCAGTGGTTGGAGCAACTGAAAACCAGAAAAAGATGGGATGTCATGCTATTATCAGTGTTATGGAGAGCTTTAAGGGCAGAGTATACCCGGTGAATCCATCAAGGGATCGGATTTTTGGATTAAAAGCCTATCCAGATCCTGAAAGCATTCCTGAAACTCCAGAGCTTGCGATTCTCGCCATTCCGCGAGAGCACATTTATGACACGGTTAAAAAATTC
>JALUWC010000181.1 GCA_027019885.1 Geoglobus sp. | reverse complement strand
CCATAATATCATAGAAGTTGAAAGCGAAAGAACGCTATCCTTATAAATGACTGATAGCAGTATAGCGATTATCATAAAGGAAGACATGTAAGCGCGCATGCAAAGGTTAAAACCGCCAGTCTCCCGAGAAATTTCAGAGGAGCTGATGAAAAGCATATTCTCCGGCGAAGGCAAAAGCATCCCAGAGCAGGAGGGAGAGGAAAGGGGACTGGGTGCGATCTATATTCGTCTAATGAGTTCCAAATAAAACAGGTGGTTTAGGTAAACCGGTACGTATCCCTATACCTGCTCACCAAGCTTTATGAATAAGTATCTACCAAATTTGGACATCAATCTTGTGTGAGAGATACAATATGCGCACAGGGGGCATTCTTCTGTTAACTCTGATATTTTTATCCGCCTGCCTGGAACCTCCCAACAACAAAGAGAAATATAAGGGCAGAATCTTTCTGCCAGGGGATAAATTTTTGTTTAAGGGAGAACTTGTCATAGAGCCGGGAGAGGTAAAGGGTATAGGCCTGAACGTCCCTGGCGAAGTGGGCTACATGTTCAACGCCACCGGAAGGGTGAGGTCTGCTAAAATTGACAACAACCCCCTCGGTAAATTTTATGGCTTTTCCGGTAAAAGGGATCGTGGTGGTGGCAGACAGAGAGGGGCGCTGTCTCTCACCCTCTGGTACCTTTTTGACAACAGGGGCTCTGAGGAGCAGGTGAAGATGAACCTCAGCATCTTCTCCCCCCTGACCGAAGAGTACCTGCCCCCCGTCGCTGAGGTGCTTACGCTGGTGGATGAAAAGGTGGTCTTAGAACCCGGGAAGAACCGCACCGTGTGCTTCGACACAGCTCTAAAAGGCAAGGACTACCTGGAGCTCAGCCTCAAGCCGGTGAAGGGCGGGTACCCCTACTGGATAATGTGTTCCCTGTTCGAAGAAGGGTGGTGTGTGGTGGAGGGCATAATCGTAAAAGAGCTCGGAAACCTAACCATTCCGGAGAATGCAGTCTTAATATATGGGGTGACGAAGGTCAACACCACCGAGCGCTGCCTGCACTTTGTGTCGAGAAAAAACGAAACCAGTGAGATTTACATGAGGGTAACCAAACACATAAGGGAGGGAAGTGGATGATGGATATTAAGAGAACCTGCATCCTGCTCTTCGGCGCCGCGATGTTGCTGACCGGAGTTAGGGACGCTCTCTGGTACTACTCCCAAGCTACCCAGCTCGCGCAGTATGCGGTTGCAGCAGCCAGCAAGGGGGCATTTACCGAGAAACTTGTGTGGGCTTTTTTTACCGCAGCCTTCGGCGCTGCGTCGCTGGTGCTGGGATTCAGGCTGAAAAAGGAGCGCATGCTCTACGCCTTTTTCCTGCTCTGGGGAGTCTACTCCCTGCTCTATGCCGGCTACAAGGTGGCCTCGGCGGCGTACCCCATGTTCCGACTCAAACCCATAGTTCTGGCCGAACCGCTTATCCTCGTGGCTCTGGGCCTGCTGCTCATAAAGCTCGGGAGGGATTACCTTGCTGAAGAGAAGCTCGACCTCAGGTTAGCTGGCGCCTGCGCAGGTGTTTATGCACTGCACCTCAGCGTCTCCCCCCTCGTCTCAATCCTACGCCTCAAGGCCAGTATTTCGGCAATGAGCGCGGCGCCGCTCATTCTCTTCCTTGCGCTGCTAATCTCTGGACTCCTGCTGTGGTCGGGCAGGGTGAAGAGGGTTAGCTACACTCTCTACCTGCTCGCCGCCCTGGCGCTGTGGAAGGCACTTATCTGGATCCCCGGCGTGCTAAAAATCGCCTCCACCGCGGGCACGGCATACTTCTACCCCACGCTGCTAAGCCTGCCCATAGCTTTTGCATACATTGCCCTGGGGTACTGCCTGGCGCGCCTGGGCAGGCTGTGAATAGCATATCTATTAGCCTGCCCAACGCTTGCTGATGAAAAAGCAGAAAATAGGCTGCAATCAGCTGCAGAATGCCAAGTCCAAACGCTGATAACAGCTTTACAGGAGTAACCTGCATCAACCAGCCACCAAAAAGTTTAACCGCAAAAAGCACGGTGAGTACAATAATGCTCCCGGGCTTGTCAGCTGTTTTCACTTCTAGCCCATCACTCCACCTCATAGGCTTTGAGAAACACTTCCTCCAGGCTTGGCTCAACCAGTTTTAGTGATAGTATCTCCAGCCCGGAGCCAGAAACTGCATGGAAGACCTCTCTCCTTATATCTCTTTCTGCTCTGATGATTATTTTTCCATCTTCCTTTATCACTTCATTAATTCCTGAAATATTGCGCACAGCACGGAGCGCAGCATCTACGCTGTCCACCTCCAGCTCTATTTTGATTAAGTTATCCTGATTCAGCTGCCTTGCAAGCTCCCTCACAGAGCCAATAGCAATGAGTTTTCCCCGCTTCAGTATGCCCACCCTGTCGCAGAGCTGCTTCACCTCAGCGAGAAGATGGGAAGAGAGGAAGATGGTTTTCCCCTCCTCTCTGCCGAGTTTCAGTATTAAATTCCTGATATCCCCTGTACCCTGCGGATCTAAACCCGAGGTGGGTTCGTCCAGGAACAAAACCTCCGGGTCCCTGATCAGCGCCTGCGCTATCCCCAGGCGCTGCTGCATGCCCTTGGAGAACCTGCCCACCTTGACGTCTTTCCACTCTCCTAGCCCCACAAGATCTAGCAGCTCTTCGCTTCTCTCCTTTCTTTCCCTCTTTGCCAAACCCGCGAGCTCGCCGAAAAATTCCAGATTCTGCCTTGCCGTAAGATTGGCGTAGTAGCTTGCATTCTCCGGGAGAAAGCCTATCCTCTTCTTCACCTCCAGGACTTCCCTCTGCACGTCGAAGCCTGCGACGGTTGCGCTTCCCTGGGTGGGCTCCACCAGGCCGCAGAGCATCATAATCGTGGTAGTCTTTCCGGAGCCGTTGTGCCCCAAGTAGCCAAAAATCTCCCCCCTTTTAACCTTTAAGTTGAGGCAATCAACTGCGGTTATGCTTCCGTACCGCTTGGTTAAATTAAAGGTTTCGATGGCGTGCAAAAGACCACCGTTTTTTCTTTGAGTTTTTTTAATTTTAAAAAATGTGGAGCAAGTGTGCCTATACGTGTACCTATAGGTAAGCTTCAGGTATTAAATATTAAAAATTTGAATTATAGCAAGAGAAATGTAAAAACAAGGGGGGATTAGATAGATGAGGAACTTATTGAAGTTTGGTCTACCAGTACTGCTTGCGGTGCTAATTGTTGGAAGCATGTTTGGAAGCGCAAGTGCTAAACCAGTGAAAGGTAAAGATAACACCAAGGAGTTGGCAAACAAGATAGAAAAAGATCTGAGAGAAACAGGAACGTACTCGGAAAGGGACCTGGATGAACTAATAGAAGTTATAGCAAAAACGCATAATATTGCTCTTAGTGAAAATAAGAAAGAAGAAGCCAAAAGATATGTTTTACGAGAGATTAAAAAGAAAATAAAGTTACAAAAGATTAAAAAAACAACAATATCAATTGAAACATACAAACCAATAAAAGTTACCACTGAATCAGGTATTACATATCAGATTCAGACTTCTGGTCCAATTTCGACGTTTTTCCAGCCAATCGTGGATATCACCGGTGGTAGTGGCTATGATGACCATAACAATTACTACAATGTAAATGGTGACAATGACCTTTACAGAGTCGATGTGGAGCAGGTTCTTCTTTACCAGGGAGATACCAGCTGTCCTGTGGGCCCCACTGCGGAATATTATACGATGTACACACTATACTACTACGACGAAGACCACCGCGATCCCAGCTGGGACGCCTTCTATGACGACGTGAGAAGAGCGGTTTATGGAAGGACAGAAGACATTGAAACTTTCTACGTGAGATGGGGTGACAACCTGATATGCTTTGATGAAATCTGGAGCAATGATGAGACCTTTTACCCCTTCTGGGGACAGCATGGAACCGCTACCTTCCCGTACACATCAACCATCTACATAGCAGTGTGGAACCATGCGATGGATGTTGATGACGACAACCCCTCGCTCTCCAAGGTGTCAATGCCATAGCTTTAAAACCTTTCTTTTCCTTTTTAGTATATGGGCGAAAAAACGCTTCCTCGGGCGGTGAAAATCTGTCTGGGAGTTTTTTGGGGATACGTGGTGTTATACGGCATCGCGAGTTATCTGGATTTTTATATCAAGTACTCAGAATTTCCCCGTTATCCCCTGGGAACATATTATTCTCTCAGGTTTTATTTTCTACCTTTGCTGGTGCCGCTGGTTACCGGTTATTTAATTATGAGAGATAAAAGCAAGGATAAGTTGCTTTTGGCTTTAAATTTTATGATTGTAGCTCTCCTGTTGCTATCAATGTTCTTATTTTTATACTCCGTGTTTCATTCCACGTACAAACCTTTCTCATATCAGGCTGAGCATATTAAATTCATGGATAAATTCTTGGAGTTTCTTTTTTTCTCTTCGGTTAGCTACTTCCTGTTCGCACCCCTGTCCTTCTCCCTGTGGATATGGGGGAAAAGAATGTCTTCAATCCTGCTTGGTATAGTTTTTATGGTCACGATTGCCAGTATTACAGGTTTTGAGCTGGTATTCTCCATAATAGATAAGCTTCCCCGTTTTTTTGCGCTTCCATTCATTTTAATAATCTTTCCGCCATTGTCCGAACCTCCTCTGCCATTCGCAGGGGTGGGTTTGGTATACAATATATACCTCTGGTGGCGTGCAGAAACCTACTCAGAAAAATATAAATGAACGATGATTAAGTAGGAAAACGCCGTACAATTTTTGCCACAACAAAGTAGAAGAAGTAAACAGTTAATACAAACCAGCTTATAAACATCGCATAAACCCATGGCGATTTGCCTTCTATAATTCCATAAAAAACCAGATATTCCTCCTTCAATTCCTCTCCCAACAGATGCCAAAATAAAACAGGAAAAAATATTAAAAATAGCAATATTATCAAAAATTTACGTGGAAATTTCAATCTAAATTCATGAATAATGCCCAAAAATTGTGAAATTGGTCCCACCGTCATTCTATCACTGAGGATATTGCTTTTCATTGCTTAGCATTTTTCCCACTCTCATCCCTTTATCGGTTACCCTGTAGTACCTGTGCCCGCCATCCTCCACAACCTCCACCAGTCCCAGGGATACGAGCGATGCATGGCTGGAGAACCTCTGTCCCCCGCGCAGCGCTCCCCTTATGTTGGTCCGGCTCACACCCAGAGCTGCAGACATCTCTGAGATGTAGCTCGCTCGTGGATAAATCTCCGAAAGGTACCGCAGTATCTGGGTGCGCAGCCTGCTCCTCGCCAGGGAGCGTGCTATTCTCGGTTCAAGTTTAAGCAGGGCGTGGATTTTCATCTACTGCTCCCTCCTTTGCCATAGCCCATATCTACTTTAAACTGGCAGCATATAAAAGTTTCCACCTTATTTTTGCCAAAAAAATCAAATCTGCATGAAAATGACATAAATGTCACTATTTTTCAGTTTGTGACATAAAAGTCTCACAATGCAAGAGGTGTGCATGGCACTGCAAAAGCTTTATATTGTGCGCTTTCAAAAATGGCAGAAGAGGGGCATGAGCAGGTTAACAGAAGAAAAGGTCCTGGTGGCATTGTTAAAGGGCGGGTACAGCATCCAGGAGCTGGAGAGGGAGGTAAAACGCAACCGCCGCACAATTTACAGAGTGATTGACAGGCTGGAGGGATTTGTTCAGAGGGAAAAGCGGGGAAGGTATGCGTTAACGCCTCTTGGTGAAGTTTTGGCGCAGAAGGCACAGGAGTATATGAAGCTCAAAGAGCTCTTGGAGAGGCACAGATCCTTCTGGTTATCGCATGAATTTCGTGCAATACCGGAGCCGCTTCTTCTGGAGCTTGGGGCTCTGCACAACTCGCACATTGTGAGCACAGGAGTCACTCCCGACAGAGCTATAAAGACCATAACCCTGGCTTTCAAAAACGCTAAGGAAAGAATAATAGGAATTTCTCCGATAGTAACCCTTGAGTGGGCAAGGGCTATAGTGGAGCAGGCGGACGCAGGGGTAAAAATCTCGCTTATAACCACGGAAGATGTGCTAAAAATGCAGAAGGAGAAGGAATTCAGAAAATACTCTCCTGTTAATCACAAGAATATTGACTTAATAATAAACAACGATATTAAGCTCGGCTTCATGTCCAACATGGAGTCGGTCGCGCTTGCCCTCTTCAACGACCGAGGCCTGGATTTTCAGAACATACTGGTGTCAAAGGACCCGAAAGCTGTGGAGTGGGGGGAGAAGTTATTCAGGTACTATAAGGAGTCTTCAATTGTTGCTTTGAAATGAATGAAGTGGAAAAATTTACCATGTTATTTCTCAGAAACTTCCGCCGCCGGCAGGAGCTCCACCTCTCCGCCGCAGTAACAAGAGATTCGTCGGATAGTCCCACAGAGAGGATCTCCTGTATCAGGCTGTTGTCCGTTAAGCTTGGCTTGGTGGTCTCCTCGCTCTCGTAGCTGCATGCCGCGCTTGACAGGGCGCTCGAAAAGTTATGAAGAGTGAAATAGCATTATAAATTGAGAGATTATGACCGGCAAAAATCTGATTGTAATTCAAAAAATTTGACCAAAAATTATAATAAATGCTGAATTAATATAAGCCAGAAACGCTGACATCACAATATTGTGATTCTTCGCCTTTGGTTTTGTAAACATGAAAAATGTTGAGATAAGTGCAAATATCAGTGGAATTTTAAACAATGAAATGACAACACCAGACAATTGAATAAAATAGGAAACGAACATGATAGGGAAAATAAGACAAAGTGAAGCTATGAGCGCTGTGGCTTTAACACCATAAGCCACAGGTGGTGTGCTGCAAAATCTTTTGTCTGCCTCAAAATGCATGAAATCTTTCGAAAATCCTATGCCAAGCATCAGCAAGCCAAAAAAGCCAGCAAATTTTACCGCTTCTATGGATAACTCAGAAACAAGCGCCCATCCTCCAAGCAAAACTGCTACATAGGCAACGGAGATGGTAGTTGGTCCCAGTATCCCCCTGCTCTTAGTTCTGAGAGGTGGAGCGGAATATATGTAAGTGCATATCAATGAAATCGTACCGAGAGCTAAAACAATGGCGGATTGAGCAATTATCGATGCTGCTATCAAGAGAAGAATTGATATAATGTATTCGCCCATAAGCATTTTCCATGCTCTTTTTCTGCTAATAATCCCCGCTGCAAGTGGTGCTTTCGGTCTACATATTTTATCAATCTCCAAATCATGGTAGTCGTTTATAAAATTGGCAACACATGTAGCGAGCCATGCAAAGAGTGCAAATAAAAGAATAGAGATCGATCTCACGAGCGTGCCTTCAGATGCCTGTAAGGCTCCAGCAAATACCGAAGGCACAGTCAACCAAGTGCCGTGGAATGGTCTATTAAGCTTAAAGAGCACATAAAATAAACGTAAAAGCGCATAAAGCTTGGGAAAATAATAAAAATAAGCACCCTTCTTATCGAATATACGGCATACTTCGATCATCGACTTTCAACCCCTCACTAGAATTACTTTGCAATATCACCCCCTCCTACACTTTGTGTATATAAGTTAGTCCATCCCCATTTCCTAGCATCTCTATAAGCATCGTAGGCGAATATGGCATTAATTGAGAGTAGAGCAGGGTCACCCCAGTGAGTAACTTCCCATGGTAGATAAGGCGAAAAAAGTAACCCTTGAATGATGAGCAGTATTATAGCAAATACGGATTTCCTGTGAAATTTAATCCCCCATACGTAGAGGTATCCCAGCCCGGGTAGTATAAAATTTAAAAATGCTGCCATCGAAGGAAGTTTTACTTTTTCGGGTTTTTTATTCCTGGATACGATAGTAACCATTTATATTACCCCACATGTTTATTTTAAGATTAGATTCTTATATTTTAAGGGAAAATATAAAAAACTGTGAATCGTTTTTGCAAACTAATTCCCTCTGAATTCCCTTACTGAAACGTATATCAGTGTTATCAACCCGGCTGTAATCATTAATCCGGCTGCATATGCCGCGCCTCCATCTCCGAGACTTACATTTTTCCCTGTTACTGCCGCGTAGAAGACCGCAGGAAGGGCTACTATTAAAGGAGTGAAGATCAAGATAGTCCCCATTATTCTCAGAGAATCTGAGTAATTATTTCCACCCATAGTAAATCACCCATTTACAGCATATATATTTCTCACCATCCTCATTTAACTAAGTATTCCAATTCATTTCTTCCATTTTCTCCCCATATAACTTTTATTATCAGCTGAAAATCACTTTTTGAGTATTTACTATAGGATGAATTCAAATAAAATTTAGCTACCTCACCGGCCTCTAATCTTTCAAAATAAGCCTGATCCAATATCTCATTATCTTTTGTTTCTAAAAATATACTGATGTTAGATGCTGCCTGAGGTCCTTTGTTCCATACTGTACCCTCAACCAACACTCGATTTCCTACTGAAATAGTATAGTCTGAAAGGATCAGGCTCGATGTGGATTGATGATTTGACGTGGGATGTTGAATGCATCCTAGAGATAAAATTAATACCAAAATTACACTCATAACATTGTTCCAAATTTTTACCATTATGTTTCTCCACCTTATGATCGTCTACTACGATTTCATCGTAAATTTAACTATGAATACGTCATTATATATGCTCTTAGCAATTATCATCCCTTCATCGAGATTTAAAGAAATATCTGCAATAATACTTCTCGGTAATTCTGTTATCAGGTTAAAATTGCCCAATATTCTTCCATTCATATCAAATAACGTCACATCGCCAGAAGTCAATCCTGCTAAAACGTAATTTCCATCTGAAGATATTGAAACTGCTCTTGCGGTACTTCCTGAGAATCTTGTATAATTCCATAGCTTATGTAGCGATGAGTTCATATAGGATATTTTCACACCATTTGAGGACATCGCAGCAATTTTAGCCCCGTTTTGGGATATATCTACATCCCAGAATCCATTCAGCGAATATAAAGCTCTTTTATCTCCGTTCAGCTCATAATAGACCAGAGGTACGTCCATATCATATGCAGAGATAAGATGTGTAAATGCGCAAACAAAATTTCCGTTATTGGCTACAGCTATTGCCTTACCGAAGTATTCGTTACTGTCATTTAAAAGTAGATTCCCATCCTTATCCAGCAGATAAATATATGTTGTTGTGTTTGTTCCGAGATAACCTTTCCTCTTCTCAGGGTCTGTATAAATTGGATTTCTTATGCTGGATAGTACACCAAAATATTTCAAATTCTTTGATATTGAAATATCTGTTACTTCCCCTTTGACAGGGAAATCCCAGAGGAGCTCACTATTGTTACTGTAAACTTCTATTTTTCCTGGAAAGCTTACAACTACAATCTCCCCGTTATCTGAAACTGCTGTGAAGGTAATATTTTGGTCAAAACTTTTATTCCATAATAGTGTTCCATTTTTGTAAAATTTTACCTCGTTGCCTCTGCCTACACAGTAATACAATCCATCTGAAGAAATAGAAATTTTATCTTTCTCGTGAAATCTTTTTATTTCTACAAGCTCAAAGGTGGCTCTTTGCGAAGCCTGATTGGTGATTTTCTCATGATTGTGCTCTTGAGATGGAGAGATAATATCGGTAACATTCTCATGTTTTTCTAATGGCAGGAGACCTGTACAGCCAGCTACAAGGGTCAACATAAGTGTAAGCAGTGCTAGCATTCCAAACTTCAACCAACTATTATTCATTTCAGACACACCGTTCTTATATTTTCAAACTTTTAATTTTGGTTTACATCTTTATTATCTTATTTGACCATTTTTCAAAGTAAGTGTGCAACTTATTAGATATATTCCAGAAAATTATCCCTGAAATAAATCCTGAAAAATATAAAATTTCATAAGACCGATTTGTGAGTATTTTAAAGTTAAATTCATACAATACAGCTATTAATAAGAAATTCATAACAAGTTCTAAAATATATATTAGTATTTGTCGTTGTTTTTTTAGTATTTCTTCCATATACATCACCAAAAAAATAAAAAAGGACTTTTAGGAAGTTCTGTAAATCACATAGTCGTCATCTTGTATTGAAACCCAGACACCTCCAAGCCAGAAGTATTCAGCAGTACCGGGAACCTTATAATATCCTGGATCGAGGAATTTTAAGCTAATCCCTGTTGTTTTGTCATAACTTCTTGTAAATGTTCCCCAAGTTAAGCATGTTCCACTGCCACTCCCAACCTTACTACCTAACCCCACAGTACATCCATCGGTGGTGGAAGTTACACTTGGCGCGGGTCCGGTATACACCCCCAGGTATTTAATCCCTTCTGGGAGAAAGACCCCATATTCCAATCTTGGAAGGGGTAGCGCCCCTGCATTAGCGGTTACATGAACAACCAAGTTTGATGTACCTGGCCAGATAGGATTGGGATCGCTTGTTGAGAGGTCCATTGTAAGGCTGGGCAGCAGACCAAGCACCTCTACAGCCAATTCATCTAAAGAATTATACACTTTCCCGTTCCCATTTTTGACCTTGAATTTCCCGTTTCTTTCGATTACATAGGCACCGGCCTCAAAACTCTGGTTTTTTATGTTTTTACCGGTAATAATAACCTTCCAAGTAATGCCACTTTTATCAGTTTTTATCGGCTCCTTTTTAATCTTGTATTCCATTTTGGTAACATTTCCAGGCTGTGCCGCCACAACTCCAGCAAACACACTCCCAACCATCAGCACTGCAAGCAGTGCCGGTATTCCCAACTTCAACCAACTGCTTCTCATCTATCTTACCTCCTTTTGTTTTTATTTCAATCAAAAAGGAGGCACTTTCCAGTCGTTACCTTTGGGCATTTTTGTGCCTCCATTGCGGGGCGGCGGTGTCCTTCCTTGTTTCTCTGCGGGTGAGGACACCGCCTCGTATTCATGATTGAATACTCGTGATTCAATTCGCCATCACCAGCCCATAGCCATACACATTATCCTTTCCCTTCTCACCCAGGTCCAGAGCGGTATTTCTCAATAACTCCCTTAACTCGGAATTGCTCAGCGATTGATTCTCACTCCAGTACAGTGCTGCCACACCTGTAACAAAAGGCGCTGCCATTGATGTGCCGCTGGCATAGGTGTAGGTGTCCCTTGGCCATGTGGAGTAGATTTCAACACCAGGTGCTGCAAGCTCAACCTCCGGTCCGCTGGCACTGAAATAGGGTGCGGTATCATTCCTGTTAATCGCCCCCACCGCGATTACAGAATCGAATTTCGCAGGATACATAACTTCATCGGTAAAGGCGTTGCCATCGCCGCTGTTGCCTGCGGCTGCAATGAGAAGAACCCCATTGGCGTAAGCAGTGTTGCAGACTTCTTCCAGAGCCTGGGAATATTGAGGTGTTCCGAGGCTCATGGAAATGATGCTCATATTGTTGAGGACAGCCCACTCGATAGCCTCAATGACGTCGCTGATATAACCGCTGCCGTATTTGTCTAAAGCTTTGACGGCATAGAGTTGTGCATCTGGAGCAACACCCACCACGCCGATGTTGTTGTTCCTGGCGGCGATTATACCTGCGACATGGGTCCCGTGGCCATTGTCGCCGTTGTAGTTCCTGCCCTTCTTTTTGCCTACGAGGTTGATGCCTCCAGCGATATTCAGGTCGGGATGCTTTTTGCTAATGCCGGTGTCTATAACTGCAATTTTTATGCCTGTGCCATTGGTGATGTTCCACATAGAAGGGGCGTTAACTCTTTCAATACCCCATGTGAGCTGCTGAGGCGGCTGACTTGAAGGCTTACCAAGGGCATGGACAAGAATATCAGGCTCAACATATTTTATGTGAGGATTTTTCTTGAGGTTTTGAATGGCGGATGCAGGAAGGTCTGTAGAAACCGCATTGATAAGATTATAGTACGAGATATCCCTTGCACCATGATTCTCTAATAAAGCCTCATTGGGTTCCCCATCCAATCCAATGATTACCGGCTGGGCCGAAACAATAGCCACGGATAGAAGGGCTGTTATAAGGATGTTTCCAGCATGCATAAGCGAATTTTTTGATTTCACCCTTAAATTTACCTCCTTTGCAGTTAGTACATCAGATATACTAAAAAGTTATGCAACATATATAAAATTTGCGCTGCACTAATCCACATTTTTGCAAAAAATGCCGTAATATTTGCGTAAATGACAAAAATGACACGTAATTAACTTAATGGTAGAAATGTCACTTTACCAAATTAGTGACAGAAATGTCATTCCTATGGCAAGGGGCAGAGCATCGCAAAAAGCTTTATATTGTGCGCTTTCAAAAATGGCAGGAGAGGGGATTTTCAGAACATACTGGTATCAGAGGATCAGAAAGCTGTGGAATGGGGAAAGAGGTTATTCAGGTATTATAAGAGGTTTTCAATCACCGCTTCAGATGAATGAAAACCTACTTTGACCGCTTCTCCACAACTTTCACAGCTGGCAAAAACTC
>JALUWC010000180.1 GCA_027019885.1 Geoglobus sp. | reverse complement strand
CCATGAAGAAATTCCGGCTGTGCTTCACAAGGCTGATAAAAGTATGAGACCGCAAACCGTTACCAAAGAGGCAAATCCTCTTTATTATAAATTAATTAGAGAGTTTGAAAAAATAACAGGAATTCCTGTTGTTCTCAACACATCTTTTAACGTTGCTGGCGAACCCATAGTCTGTTCTCCGAAAGACGCTCTGGGCACCTTCTTCAAATCCGGAATGGATTATTTGGTTATGGGAAATTACCTGGTGAGAAAATAGGAACACTCTTAGCAAAATGTCAACGATCCTGTAATTAGCTCAAAATATTATAACTTTAACAGAAATATTTTTAAAAAGTTTACATTGCTAACATAAACATTTAAATAATAAAAACCGAACTGATTTTTATGGTAAGTAAAGAAATTATAAAGACCGCGATAGTCGATAAAGAAGAAGAGCTGAAAGAAAAATTCAGGAAAGAAAATATAATAAACAGGGAGCTGAAAATAAACACCCTCTCCGGAGATGTCGCTAATGTGATTACGGGAATGAGGAGATGCGGAAAGTCCATTCTCGCATTTTTGCTCACCAAGGATAAAAATTCAGCCTATGTGAATTTTGAAGACGAAAGACTGAACATCGAGGCAAAGGAACTGAATGCGGTCTTGGAAGCTATTTACGAACTTAAGGGAGATGTCGAATTCATAGTTTTCGATGAAATACAGAACGTGGATGGATGGGAGAGATTTGTTGCAAGACTCCTGACGAGAAAGAAGATTATAATCACCGGAAGCAATGCGAGGCTGTTGAGCAGGGAGCTGGCAACGTTTTTAACAGGGAGACACATCGATTATAAGTTATTTCCTTTCAGTTTTCGCGAGTTTCTCGTGTTCAATAATTTTAAACCGAATCCGTATCTCACGAAAGATATAGCAAAAACGAAAAAAATGCTTCGGGAGTACTTGGAAATAGGTGGTCTGCCTTTAGCGTACAAACACGGTAGAAGATTTGTAAGCGAAACGTACGGGGATATAATAGAAAGGGATGTGATCCAGAGGTACAGAATAAAATACCGAAAACTGCTAAAGAATTTAGCTCTGTATTACGTTTCGAATTTTTCTTCATACATAAGTTTTAACGGTCTGAAGAAGCTGTTCAAAGTAAAGAATGTGGAGACCGTAAAAAATTACTCCGAATACATTTCAAATGCTTATTTATTGATTTTCCTGCGAAGGTTTTCGTTCAGGTTAAAAGAACAGGAGATCGCGCCGAAAAAGGTTTACTGTATGGACAACGGTATAATAACTACAATGAGTTTTAGATTCAGTAAGAATTTCGGAAGATTGATGGAAAATCTCGTTGCAATCGAGCTGGAAAGAAAAAAGAGTTACTGGTTCGCTGGTCAGGAGATCTACTACTGGAAGGACTATCAGCAGCGGGAGGTCGATTTCGTGGTCAGGGAGGGTCTCCGGGTCAGGCAGTTAGTCCAGGTGACCTACGCGGCCGGGAGGGACGAGGTCGAGCCGAGGGAGATTAGATCACTGGTGAAGGCCGCCGAGCTGTTCAAAAGGGACAGACCCGAGCTTTCGGTCATAACATGGGACCACGAGGATGTGGAAGAGGTGAAGGGGAAGAGGATTAAATTCGTGCCGCTGTGGAGGTGGCTTTTGACCGCAAACAAATAACGGGTAAAGATTTTATTAAAAATTTACCCTAAGGGGGTAAAAATTTAAATATTCGAAGGGCAAAATTTTCTTTATGATAAAAAATTATCTCGTGGACAAAAAAGCGGAAATAAAAGAACTAAAAGTTGTTGAAAGAGACGTAGAAATAGAAAAAACGAAGGGAGTAGGAAATGCCTTAATAGGTCCGAGAAGGGCGGGAAAGAGCTTTTCCTGCTTTCACCTTATAAAAAACGTGTTCAAACTCGGTGATGAAGAATATCTCTTCGTAAACTTCGAAGATGATGAAATAAAAAACATCAGAAGGAGCGAGAAAACAAAGGTCGTACAGACACACGCCGAAATCTACGGAAAAGAACCGATGTATATTTTTCTCGATGAAATACAATCCCTCGAAAAATGGGAATCTTTTGTTTACTCGCTCGTAGAAAAGAAAAGATACTTCATTTTTCTGACAGGCTCTTCTTCCAAACTTTTGAGCAGGGAAATAGCCACCCAGTTAAGGGGAAGGTGCTTTAACACCGTGATTTTTCCGTTTTCTTTCAGAGAGTTTTTGAGAATAAATGATATTGAGATTAAAGAGCCGCTTTCAACCTATACTTCATCGAAAATAAAGTATTACCTCTCAGAGTATTTGAAAAACGGCGGATTTCCGCAAGTAGTTTTGAAGGAAGTCAAACCTAAAAATTTTTTCAGGGAATATCTCAATACGGTTCTTTACAAAGATCTTGTTGAAAGGTTCGAAATAGAAAATCTGGATGCTGCCAGATTTCTTCTGAATTATATGGTGAACAACTTTTCTAAAGAGTTCTCGATCAACAGGATTTACAACACGGTAAAGGGGATTTTCAAGATAAGCAAAAAAACTCTGTATTCGTACACTTCCTACATTCAGCAAACGTTTTTTTCGTTTTTGCTGAGAAAATTCGACTGGTCGATGAAAAAGGTCGAGCTTTCTGTTCCGAAAATTTACGTTAACGATACGGGAATTGCGTTCAATTCCGGCCATTCCTTTTCCGAAAATACCGGCAGGCTTATGGAGAATCTCGTTTTTCTGGAACTTAAAAAAATGGAGCTGGGAAACAGAATCGACGAGATCTACTACTGGAAGGACTATCAGCAG